>CAZRFC010000142.1:9744-10100 GCA_964598975.1 uncultured Mycobacterium sp.
CAGGCCCCAGCCCTCCTGCGGCGCCGACGTCCCCTCGTGGCAGATCGCCCGGCCAACGTGGTCGATCACCCCGAAGCCCGACCGGGCGACGATCGCCGGGTCGGTCATATCGTAGGTGCGTCGTTCGGTGAACGTGGCGCCCTTCCACATCCCGTGCAGCCAGTCCGAATCTCCGCCGTAGCCGCCGCCGACGTGGATCGGAACGGGCAGCTTGGACTCGACGTCGAATCGCAACGGGTTGCCGAGCTGATCGGTGGCGTCGATGGTCGCGCCGGTGGGAATCCTTGTCCCGGAGCGGTAGTGGATCTTGACCCGCGGCCAGCCCAACTGTTCGACCCGCCCGTCACGCCAGATCC
>CAZRFC010000143.1:0-9928 GCA_964598975.1 uncultured Mycobacterium sp.
ACAAACACCAAAAGCCTGTGACGCGTCTGTGAGTATGCATGGCCGCAAGGCCTTTGTCACCCTCTTGAGCGAACTTGGGCTAAATCACGTTCAGAGCGTGGCGCGGTCTCGGTCCGGACGCACCAGCGCCACTCCGATAAACCCAGGTAGATCTACCTGGGCAAACGATTTCAGGAGATCGCGAATCCGGCCAAAACGGGATCCGCAAATTCGTGTGATATCAGGTATAGCTAACTTAAGGAGCGGGTCCCAGAGTTAAGTCTCGGATGCGTCTGCGACACTGAGACAAATCTGAGATGCAGGGAGAACCATGCGGGTAGTGGCATTCGCACCGGCGCTGATCGCGACGGAGGACCAGGGCGGCGGCGTCAGCGCCGGGGGTTTCCCCATGACCAACTGCTACGTCGACGCGTTTCCTACCGAGATCACCATCAGCGTTGTCCTCGGCGTGTGCGCGCTGCGCGGTGAAGAGTACGACCCGGTCCGCTACATCATCGTCAAGGGTCCCGACGGCGAGCGGGCCAGCGCCATGCAGTTCGGCTGGCATTGGGACGACAACCCCGAGACGCCGATCAAGTTCCGCGTTTTCGTTCAGCAGTTGCCGATCCGCGTGGAGTCCGCCGGCATCTACAACCTGGGGCTTTACGCCCACTTGGACGCCACCCACCCGGAGCAGACCTTCCCGCTGCAGGTATCGCCGAGTCCGGGCGTCCGGGCCTGAAGCGGCGGATCGTCACTGGCAAAACGCTCTTACCCGCTGGTATAGTCCCTTGAATCGCCCGCGAGATTGGCGGGGTTGGGGGTCATCCCCTTTGAAAATTCGCCACGGAATTTACGCGGCAATCGGACTACCAGGACGAATGGGACCATGTTGCCACGTCTGTATTTCTCAAGACCTGCGACCCTGCTGCCGGATCTGGCCGTCGACAACGACGCCGTACTAGCCCGGGTGAAGGAGTCCTTTGGGGGTTCGGCAAACGAATGGGACATGGTCGAGGCGGGCGTTCGCTACGTGTTCGACCGGTGTAACACCCACGTTCGCTACTACGAGTCCGACGACATGATCGCCTCTCCCGGCGAGTGGGCCGCCCGCGCGGCGGCCGCGTGTCTGGAGGAGAACGGGGTCGCGGCCGCCGACGTCGACCTGGTGATCTACGGCGGTGTGGCCCGGGACGCATTCGAACCGGCCACCGCGACTGAGGTCGCCGGGCGGATCGGGGCAACACCGGCCATCACCTTCGACGTCACCTGCGCGTGTGCCGGACTCATCGAGGCTCTGCATGTCGCCGCCGGATACTTCGCCATCCACGACGACATCGACACCGCACTGATCTGCGCCGGCGAGATCACCCGGGACCGGATCACCTTCGACATGCAAACCGCCGAGGAACTGATGGTCGGCGTCGCGGGTCTGACCATCGGAAACGGCGCCGCCGCTCTGCTGATCACCCGCAAGCCGCTGCCCCTGGGCGGGGCGCGCCTCGAGCAGATCACCCACAAGTCGCTGCCGGAGAACTGGGAACTGTGCCGCGCGCCGGTCGACGGGCACTTCATGTCCCAATCCAAGGAACTGTTCGCGCTGTCGGTTCACGTAGTGCCGTTGGTCCGGGAACTGCTGGCGAAATCCGACTGGACGCCGCAGGAGATCGATCACTATGCCTTCCACCAGCCCAGCGAGGCGGTGCTCAAGAAGATCTTCGGCGAGCTTGACGCCAAGCCCGAGGCGGGTATTTTCACCCACAGGATCTACGGGAACACGGCAAGTACCGCCTGGGCCTTCGCGTTGGATCACCGGCTGCGGAACGGCAACGTCGCGGCTGGCGACAAAATCGTCATCGGAAGCGCCGCGGCCGGTTTCACTATGGTCGCCGCCTCCGCCGAATGGGAGTGCTGAATTTTGGGCCACTACATCGAGCTGTACCGGACCATCAACAAGTCCTTCGGATTCAAGGTTCGGCCGCTCGGCACCTTCGCCGTGCTCCAACTCCGTCAGGCGATCTCCGGGCTCACCCTGGGGCTGGACCGGGTCTTGTTCCCGGGGTTCCGCAAAAAGCGCCTCGACCGGCCGATCTTCATCGTCGGCAATCCGCGCAGCGGCACCACGTTCCTGCACCGGTTGCTGCTCGGATCGGGCAACCTCGCGGCGTTCGAGCTGTGGGAGATGCTGTTTCCGGCCATCACCGCCCGCAAGCTGCTCGGCCGGATCGTCCCGCGCTTCGACCGGCTCTCGCCGGCGCGCTACCACCCCTCGGACATCCACGACACCAACCTTCGCGGCATCGAGACCGACGACGTGCTGTGGTTCTTCCGCACCCTCGACGGCCCGTTCGCCTGGGCCTACTTCCTGGCCTGGCAGGACACCTGGGGCAGCGAACTGTGCCGCCGGGAGATGGGCGTGGAAGGGGTCACCCAGCGCGATAAGGACCGCTTCTTCAAGTACCACGAGGACTGCTGGCAGCGGAACCTGGCGTATAAGAAGGCCGATCGGGTGCTGGCCAAGACCAGCATGCTGACCTTCCGCCTCGACGAACTGCTCCAGCGTTACCCCGATTGCAAGCTGGTCTACATCATCCGCGACCCGGTCGAGGTCATCCCGTCCGGGATGTCGCTGGTGTCCGGTGTGCTGGAGAACGGCTACAACGTCTGGGAGAACACCAGCGAAGAGGATCAGAAGCGCTGGGTGGAGAACCTGTACCAGGCCTCCTGCCAGATGCTGCGCTCCTTCCACGACGACTACGTCGCCGGCCGGATCCCGGAGAAGAACCTCTGCGTGGTGCGTTACACGGATCTGCTGCACGACCTGGAGCCGACGATGAAGCGGATCCTGGACTTCATCGAGGTCGATCCCAGCCCGGAGTTCCTGGCCGAAATTCACGCCCAGGCCGAGAAGCAGCGCTCCTACAAGAGCAAGCACCAGCATTCGCCGGAGAAGTTCAACCTGGACCCCGAGCGCATCCGGCACGATCTCTCGTTCATCTACGACACGTTCCAACTCCCCGGCAAGGCGGGCTAACCGCCCCCTTCGATCCCGGATTTCTGCGGTCAGCGGCCCAGGCTTTGAAAAAGCCTGAAATTTTGCTATGAAGAAGCGCAGAAAAGTTTAAATGCAGAAGGGGTGGCACATGGGTCCGTCTGGGTACGTTGGCCGTGTCGGGGGCTTGGCTGTCGCACTGGGGATCGGTATGGCGGTTTTCACCGCTCCCGCGGTGGCGTGGGCCGAAGCGGACTCCGCCGGCGGCGCGACGGCATCGGACGCCGCGCCAAGCCGCGGGGATTCGCCCCGCGCCCGCCGGACGGCCGACAGCGCCGGCCCGGCCGCGAGTGCACGAGTGCGTTCGGGCCGCGGGGACTCCCCCGCAGCGGTGGAGGCCGCCACCCCGGATGTGACCCCGGACATCGCCCCGCGGCGCAGCACCCGGGCCAACAACCGCCTTGAGGTTCCCAGCCCGGCGGCGGCCACACCGGCAAAGCCGAGCAATGCGCTGCCCGCTAAAGTCCCGGCCCCTGCCGAAGTGGTGTCTGCGGCCGCGGTGCCCACGGCATCCACCGCGCCGGCACCGGCCGCGGTCAGCCTCCCGACCAGGCTGCCCCCGGCCCTGATCGACAAGCTGACCCCGCTGCTGCAGGTGAAGCCGATCGTTCCGGAAGCTCTGCCGGTAGCCCCACGCGTGCCCGGGACCGTGCTGGCCAAGATCGCCGACCGCCTGACCACTCTGGTCAACACCGCAGTGGCCCGTCTGGCGGATTCCCTGGCCAACGGTTCGCCATTCGGGCCGAAGGTGGAGTCCCCGGCCGCCTGGCTGCTCCTGGCGTTCGCGCGCCGGCAATTGCAGCCCTCCGCCAGCACCACCGCTCTCGCCGCGCAGAACGCCGCCGCGGAACCGGCGCTGGTCCTCAACGGCTACAACGTCGTCGCCACCTCCCCGCTGTACGCGACCTCGTTCTACGGCCCTTACGCCAGCTGGCCGGGCTACAAGGGCATCCAGGGAAGCCAGGAATTCGACCTCGTCGACCCGGCGACCAACGAGGCGGTCGGATCGTTCTCCGCCCTGGCGCTCTACGACGGGACCGGCCGGCCCGGCAGGGGCTCGAAGCTGATCGTCGTCACCGCGGTGAACTCGGGAGAGATCGGCACCACCGCCGGCAAGGTTCCGCCGGTCGGTTCGGTGCTCGCGGTGAGCGGCGGCAACGGTGTCACTTCGGGCAACGTGTACACAGACATGCCGCCGGTGAACGGCGAGGGCAAGTACGTGAAGCAGTACTACGCGATCACGCGGTTCGGCAACCTGCCGCTCTTCACGCAGTACCACGCCGCCGAGACGCTGACCGACTACCAGTCGTCTAACCAGCCCGTCTATCTCACGGACGGCTTCTACATGGCTCCGGAGGTGCCCTCCAGCGAGATTTTCACCGCGGTGGACGGCCTGCCGCCGTTGTTCATGGTGATGCAGGGAACCCAGACCTACAGCCTCTTCGACGAGAACACCAAGGAACCGGTGGGGAGCTTCGAGGCCCTGCTGACCACCACGTCGGACTTTTTCGGCGTCGACACCAAGATGATCCTGGTGACCGATACCGGCGAGTCGACGAACGTCGGGACCGACCCGGGCCAGATCCCCCCGGTCGGCACGGTGTACAACGTCGTCTACTTCAACCAGGGCAAGAATTACCTGCTCTACGAGTCGGCACCGACGCCGCTGGGGACCAAGGTGTCCGTGCTACTGGTGACGCCGCGGACGGTCACCCCGCTGGGCTTCATCAAGTTCGACGCGAGCACACCCCCGCCATTGGAGAAGGTCGAGTTCCCCGGTGGCGGAGGGACGTTCGCGTTGACCTTCGTTCCGTCGTCGCCTCAGACGCAGCCCGTCGGGGTCAATGGACTGCCGCCCCGGGAGATGATCACCCAGGCCTACCAGCAGTTCGACATCTACGACGAGTACGGCAACAAGATCGGTAACGTCGACGCCTACATCACCCGGCAGTGGGATCTGGGCGGCGGCGTCCAAAACCAGATCATGGTGGTCAACGTCAACGAGGGAACCCCGGGCATCGAGTACAACCAGGTTCCGCCGGTGGGCTCGGTCTACACGACCCGGGACCTCTTCTTGGGCCTGAGCCAGGTTTACACCGCAAGGCCCACCCCGTCCGGCGATTACGTCGTCCAGTGGCTGCAGACCCCGTTGGGGAACCTGCCACTGTCCGGCGGTGGAAGCGCCGCGGTGAACGCCGATAACGTGGTGTTCTTCAGCCCGTTCAGGAGGGAACTGCTGGCCTAGCCGTACCTGGCCGTCTGCAAGGATCACCCGGGCGGGTGGTGTTCAGCCGAGCGCGTGAGCGCGGCGGTAGAGCACCACTCGCCCGCCTTTCTTGGGCGTGAAGGCAACCCCGCGGTGGTGCCACTTCTCGCCCGGAGCCGACGTGGTGCGGATGGTCCAGTGCCGCAACACCGTTCGCAGGACGACGTCGAGTTCCATGTTGGCGAAAGCGGCGCCGACGCAGCGGCGGGTGCCGCCGCCGAAGGGAACCCAGGAGAACGTGTTGGGCTTCTCGTCGAGGAAGCGCTGCGGGTCGAACCGCTCCGGATCCGGATACACCTGTGGGTCGCGGTGCAACTCCAGCAGGCTGATCAGGATCGAATACCCTTGCGGCAGGCGCCAATCCCCAAGTTCGTACATCGGGGCGGCGACATCGCGGCCGGAGAAGTCGATGACGGTCCGGTTGCGCTGAACCTCGAAGATGGTGGCCTGCCGGTAGGTGTTGTCATCCCCGTGGGCCTCGTCCACCAGTCGCTGTAACACCTCGGGGTGCCGGGAGATCCGTTCGAACGCCCAGCCCAGCGTCGAGGCCGTCGTCTCGTGTCCGGCGGCGAGCAGGGTCAGCATCTCATCGCCGAGATCGCTTCGGCTCATGGCTGTTCCGTCGTCGTAGGTCGAGCGCAGGAATAGCGACAGCACGTCGGTGCGGTCTTCGAAATGGGGATCCTGGCGGGCCCGGGCGATCAGTTTGTCGAGGATCGACTCGTAGGTCTGGCGGTAGCCGGCCAGTCGGGCCCACGGGTTCAATCGGTTCCAGCTTTTCGGCGGACGGGCCGGACTGGGGAGCAACGCCAGCCGGGATCCCAACGTCACCCACTTCGGGAGGAGTTCGCGCAGCTGCTGCAATTCGGCGCCGTCGGCCCCGAACACCGCACGCAGGATGACGTTGATGGTGATCCGCATCATCGGTTCGAGGGTCTCGAACTCGACGCCCTCCGGCCAGGAGGCCATCTCGCGCATGGTCTCCTCTTCGACGATGCGCTCGTAGGCGGCGATGCTCTTGCCGTGCAGGGGCGGGGTGAGCAATTTGCGGCGACGCCGGTGATCGGCACCCTCGAGTCCGAACACCGACCCCTTGCCGAGCAGGCGGCTGAGGTTGGGCTGGATGTTGTGCAGCACCTCGGGACTGGTGGTGAAGATCTGCTTGGCCAACGCCGGGTCGGAGACGATGACGGCGTCGCCGAACACCGGCACCCGGACGGTGGCGGCGCGACCCTGGGTGCGGGTGAGCCATTCGATGAAGGGCCGGCGGGCCCCGACGAAGGCCAGACCGATCAACGGGTCCGGCGTGCGGGGCGAGGGCGGAAGTTTGGCGCCGTCGCCGACGGCGGTCTGGAGCGCCTGGCTCATTGCATCCTCCTGCGGTACCGAGGTGTACCAAATCGTTGCCCGCTACGGTACCGTTGAGTACCACGCCTTGACAAGGGAGGATCGCGTGAGCGCACCGGTCGTCGACCAGACCGCGCCCGGCCAGGACTTCCGGCGCCGCCTGCTTGACGGTCTGGCCACCGGGATCGAGGAGCGCGGCTACCGGGAAACCACGGTCGCCGACATCGTGCGGCACGCCCGGACCTCCAAGCGCACCTTCTACGACCACTTCGCCACCAAGGAGGAGTGCTTCTTCGAACTGCTCGACGCCAACAACGAGGATCTCGTCGCGACCTTGCGCGCCGCGGTCGACCCGGCGGCGGCGTGGCGCGAGCAGGTGCGTCAGGCGGTCACGGCCTATGTGGGGACCATCGAGGCCGCCCCGGCGCTCACGCTGAGTTGGATCCGGGAACTGCCCGCACTCGGCGCGGGGGCGCGGCCGATGATGCGTCGCGGAACCGGCCGACTGGCCGAGGCGATCGTCCAACTGACCACCGGCCCGGGCTTCCGGGCCGCCGGCGTGGCTCCGCTGTCGTCGACCGCGGCGGTGATCCTGGTCGGCGGGCTTCGCGAATTGACCGCGCAGACCGTCGAGGACGGCCGCCCGGTGGCGGAGATGATCGGGCCGGCGGTGGCGGTGGCCACGGCGCTGCTGGCGGGGCGGGACTAGGTTCCGGCACCACTGACATTTTTGCCCACCTCCGCGCGACAGGCTGGTGTCGTGCGTCGAACCGGCGGACCGGTGTCGCGCGGAGGTGGGCAAAAATTGTGGTGGTTCCCCGGCGGGGGCTCAGCGGTGCCTCAGCGGGCGGGCAGCACGAACGCGAAAGGCCTTGGGAAGCCGAGCCCTTGCAGCCTCCCCAACCTGATGTCGTCGCTCTCCACGTCAACCAGTCGGCCCGACGACGGTTCGTAGCACCGGAACGTCGACCCCCTGCTCTCGGTCAGCAGCACCCAGTGCCGCGGAATCACCGACCCGATCAGCATCGCCACCGGCCGGCCCGCCCGCACCGCGGCGCACACGTCGGTCAGCCCGTCGCGGGGCCGAACCGCACGCCACCGGTACGCAACGGCGCTGTGCGTGTTGACGGCCCTCGCCACTCCGGCCGGGGTGGTGCCCAGCGCGCGCGGCCAGACAACGTTGACCGCCCAGTGCACCCGGCCCTGCTCGGCGGCGAACCACTGCTGCGCCTGCTCGGCATCCAGGGCTTTGCCGTAGTCGGCGTCGAGCATCGCCCGCGCCATCACCGCCACACTCGGCCCGCAGGTCACCCCGTCGCGCTGCCGCAGCCACATGCCCCCAGGCTAATGCGGTTTGATGGATCCCATGAGTTCACCGGGTTCGATGATGCGGGCCGAACGTTTCTACGCCGACACCAGAACCGTGACGGTCGAGGATGTCCCGATCCCCGAACCCGGTCCAGGCGAGGTGCTCGTCAAGGTGGCGTTCTGCGGCATCTGCCACTCCGACCTCAGCCTGATCTCGGGTGCCTTCCCCGCCCAGCGCGACGTGGTCACCCAGGGTCACGAGGCGTCGGGCACCATCTCGAAGATCGGCCCGGACGTCACCGGGTGGGCGGAGGGCGACCGGGTGGTGGTGGCCGCCGGGCGGCCGTGCGGGGACTGCCCGAACTGCCGGCGAAGCGATTTCAGCGGCTGCCTGCGAATGCAATTGATGGCCTTCGCCTACGACGGCGGCTGGGCGGAGTACACGGTGGCGCTTGCCGCCGGGCTGACCCGGGTGCCCGACAACGTCCCGTTGGAGCAGGCCGCGATCCTGGCCGACGCGGTGTCCACGCCGTACGGCGCGGTGGTGCACACCGGCAAGGTCGGCATCGGCGAGTCGGTCGGGGTGTGGGGCATCGGTGGGATCGGCACCCACATCGTGCAATTGGCCCGCCTGGTGGGTGCCGCGCCGATCGTGGCCCTCGACATCAATCCGGCGGTGCGGGACCGCGCGCTGGAACTGGGCGCCGACTTTGCCTTGGATCCGCAGGACGCCGATGTGGGGGAACGCCTCGCCGAGATCACCGGCGGACGCGGCCTGGACGTCGCGTTCGACGCGGTGGGTTTGAAGTCCACTTTCGAGCAGGCGCTGAACTGCCTGACGGTGGGCGGGCGTCTGGTGGCGGTCGGGATGAGCGCGGAGTCGCCGACCGTCGGTGCGACGTCGTTGTTCGGCTTCACCCAGCGAAAGGTGCTGGGGCACCTGGGCTATGAGAACTCCGATATCGAGACGCTGGCCCGGCTGGTGTCGATGGGACGGCTCGATCTGTCCCGTTCGATCAGCCGGATCATCCCGCTCGAGGACATCCGCGAGGGGATCGAGATGCTCGAGCGGGGCGACGGCAATCCGATCCGGATCCTGGTGCAGCCCTAGCGTTCAGGCGGCCACCGGACTTTCGGCGGGGGCGGGTTTGGCTGAACTCCGGGTCGGCAGCGCCAACCGGACGATCTTGCGCACCACCGTGGCGAACTGCTTGGGCAGCGGGCCACTGTTGTACGGCAGGCCGTAGCGTTCGCAGATCTCCCGCACCCGCGGCGCGATCTCGGCGTACCGCCGGGCCGGAATGTCGGGGAACAGATGGTGTTCGATCTGGTGGGACAGGTTGCCGGACAGAATGTGGAACAGCTTGCCGCCGGTCAGGTTCGCCGAGCCCAGGATCTGCCGGTAGTACCACTGCCCGCGAGACTCGTTGCGGCTCTGCTCCTCGGAGAACTCCTCGGTACCTTCCGGGAAGTGCCCGCAGAAGATAATGGAGAACGCCCACACGTTGCGCACCAGGTTGGCGGTCATGTTGCCGGTGAAGACGAACGGCGCGAACGGACCCGCCAGCAGGGGGAAGGCCACGTAGTCCCGGATGGTCTGCTTACGGGTCTTGCGCCATATCTCCTTCAGCACATCGCGTTTGTCGTCGATGGTGATCTCACCGGCGCGGATGCGTTCGGTCTCCAACTCATGCAGGGCCACCCCGTACTGAAACAACACCATCAGCAGAAACGCGTAGACCGGGTTGCCGAGATAGTAGGGCTGCCAACGCTGATCCTCGCTCATCCGCAGGATTCCGTAGCCGATGTCGCGGTCCATGCCGACGATGTTGGTGAAAGTGTGGTGGGTGTAGTTGTGCGAGTGCCGCCACTGGTCGGCCGGGCATGCGGTGTCCCATTCGAAGGTCTGCCCGGACAACGCCGGGTCGCCGGTCCACTCGTACTGGCCGTGCATGATGTTGTGGCCGATCTCCATG
>CAZRFC010000144.1:0-4099 GCA_964598975.1 uncultured Mycobacterium sp.
CGGCGCCGTGGACGGCCCGGTGCCGCCGCAGCCCATCGAGGCCGTTCCACTGCGGCATCCGTGGCGGTGGGTGAGTGCCGTCGTCATCGTCGCTCTGGTCGGGCTCTTCATCTACGGGGCCGCGACCAATGAGGCGTACGGGTGGTCCACCTACGTCGACTACCTGTTCAACGAGCGGATTCTGCTCGGCGTCGTCAACACGCTCCAACTCACCGTCTACGCCATGGTGCTCGGCGTGGCGCTGGGCATCGTGCTGTCGGTGATGCGGCTGTCGCCCAATCCGGTCTTCCGCTGGGTGGCCTGGGTGTTTCTGTGGATCTTCCGCGGCACCCCGGTCTACGTCCAACTGGTGTTCTGGGGTCTTTTCCCGACGCTCTACCAGAAAATCCAGCTCGGAGTTCCGTTCGGGCCCACATTCTTTCATCTGGATCTGCGGAATCTGTCGATCAGCTTCATCCTGGCGATCGTCGGCCTGGGACTCAACGAGGCGGCCTATATGGCCGAAATCATCCGAGCCGGAATCAGTTCCGTTCCTGAAGGCCAGTTGGAGGCGTCGACCGCCCTGGGCATGTCCTGGTGGATGACGATGCGGCGGGTGGTGCTTCCGCAGGCGATGCGGGTCATCATCCCGCCCACCGGCAACGAGTTGATCAGCATGCTCAAGACCACCTCACTGGTGACCGCGGTTCCCTACACCCTGGAGCTTTACACCCGTACCCGCGACATCTCGGCGGTGATCTTCCAACCCATTCCGCTTCTGCTGGTGGCCGCGACCTGGTATCTGGCCATCACCAGCGTGCTGATGGTCGGGCAGTACTACCTGGAGAAGTACTTCTCCAAGGGCATCTCCCGCAAGCTCACCGGCAAGCAACTCGAGGCACTGGCCAAGGCGCAGGCCGGCGCCAAGGAAGGCCACCTATGACCGCCGCCTTGGAACGCCCGATGGTCGAGGCCCAACAGGTCTGCAAGGACTTCGGTGCGCTGTCGGTGCTCAAGGGAGTGACGCTGTCGGTGCAACGTGGCCAGGTGCTGGTACTGGTCGGCCCGTCTGGTTCGGGCAAGTCGACGTTCCTGCGGTGCATCAACCATCTCGAGAACGTTTCGGCGGGAAGGCTTTACGTAGACGGATCGCTGATCGGCTACCGGGAGCGGGCCGGCAAGCTCTACGAGATGTCGCCGCGGGACGCCGCCAAACAGCGCCGCGACATCGGGATGGTGTTCCAGCACTTCAACCTCTTCCCGCACCGAACCGCGCTGGACAACGTGATCGAGGCACCGGTGCACGTCAAAGGGGTGGCCAAGACGGCCGCCACCGAGAGGGCCCGCGACCTGCTGAACCAGGTCGGACTGTCGGACAAGGCCGACGCCTACCCGGCGCAACTCTCCGGCGGTCAGCAGCAACGGGTGGCGATCGCCCGCGCGTTGGCCATGGATCCCAAACTGATGCTGTTCGACGAGCCGACCTCGGCCCTGGACCCCGAACTGGTCGGGGAGGTGCTCGCCGTGATGAAGAAGCTTGCCGCCGCGGGTATGACGATGATCGTGGTGACCCATGAGATGGGCTTCGCCCGCGAGGTCGCCGACCAGTTGGTGTTCATGGACGGCGGGGTGATCGTCGAGAGCGGGTCCCCGCGGGAGGTGCTGAGCAATCCGCAGCATGACCGGACCAAGGCGTTCCTGTCGAAGGTGATGTAGCGCCCCGGGTCAGCGGGCCGGGGTCTCCATCCCCAGCGCCTCGGCGATCGCAACAGAGTCGGCCTCAGCCGGCACCGGCCTGCGGCCCACCAGGAACCAGGTGCGCATCTCGCCCTTGCCCTTGATCTCGATCTCGCCGCGTTCCTCGAGAATGAACGCGTCCTGCAGGCGCTCGAACACGTTCTGCGGCACCTGAATCCGGCCCTCGATGTCGGTGGACTCCATCCGGGAGGCGACGTTGACGGCATCGCCCCACACGTCGTAGAAGAACCGGCGGGCACCCACGACACCGGCCACCACCGGCCCGGCGGCGATGCCCATCCGCATCGGAACCGGCTTGCCGCGCGGGTCGCGCAGTTCAGCGACCGCCCGGTTCAGATCCAAGGCCAGGTCGGCGATGGCCTCGATGTGGTCGGGCCGCGGAGTGGGCACCCCGCTGACCACCATGTAGGCATCCCCGGTGGTCTTGATCTTCTCCAGGCCGTGCCGGTCCACGAGTCGGTCGAACGTGGTGTAGAGCCGGTCGAGGAACCGCACCAACTCCGTCGGCGGTATCACGCTGGCCTGTTCGGTGTATCCGGCGATGTCGGCGAACAAAATCGAGGCGTCGTCGTAGCGGTCGGCGATGGTCCCGTGCGCGGGATCCTTCAGTTGCGCGGCCACCGTCGCGGGCAGGATGTTCGTCAGCAGCGCCTCGGAGCGGCTGTACTCGACCTCCATGGCCGCCTCTGCCCGAGACACCTCCCGCATGGCATACCAGACGGTGAGGAAGATCAGCAGGCATGCTCCTGCCGTGGTCAGTACGAAGGCCAGATCCAGCGCCCAGCGAGGCTGGATCCCGGTGTCCTGCGGGATCCGGAACTGCATGTACATCGCCAGGGCGGCCCCGACGCTGACTACCGTGCCGGCCAGCGCCACATGCTCGATGCCGAGCACCAGGACTGTCAATGAGGCCGACACAAGGTAGTAGAACTGCACCCCGGAATCGGTGCCGATCTGGGAGCCGACGAAGGTCAGCGATGAATACGCGATCAGGACGAAAGCCAGTGCGGGGATGACGTTTCCGAACCGGTTGAGCAGCGGGACGCACATGAACAACCCGGCTGTGGCGAGGTTGATCAGACCGATGTAGAGCACCCGGTCACCGGTGATCGTCTGCAGCGCACCGAGGACCGCGGTAAGGGCCGCGGAAACCCAGGCGGCAAAGGTCAGTATCCGCTGCGGACGGCTGACGGCTTCGGCCCAGTGCTGGTTGCGAGCAGGCGGGCGTCGCTGCAACCGTTCGCAATCCGAGCGCCACAGCCGACCTTCCGGCAGCAGCTTTTTCCGCTCGGACCTCACCCGATCAGCGTATCCCGGCTGCCCATCAGCCGTCGAAATGCCCGAAAGACGAGGCGAATCACGGCACACTGTCGGCACGGATCTTTGCTGGATAACTACAGGAGTGGTTGTGGCGGACACCAACGCCGACGGCACCGAAAGCGTGCTCGAGAAGGTCGACGAACTCATCGACGACATGCTCGGCACCGACATCGCCCCGGTCGAACCGGAGGATCCGTGGGAGCGCCGCCAGCGCATCCTGGACTCTTGGACGGCGATCATCCTCGCCGTAGCCGCGGTGGCCACCACGTGGGCGTCGTTTCAGGCCAGCCAGTGGTCGGATGCGCAGTCCGACGCCCAGTCCGCCTCGGCGATCCAGCGCAGCGACGCCAACCGGGCGGCCTCGGAGGCCACCAGCCAGTCCGTCGTCGACTCCCAGATGTGGATCTCCTGGGTGGAGGCCACGGCGTCGGGGCAGAAGGACCGGGCCGGATTCCTGCGGGACCGGTTCTCGCCCGCTCTTGATAAGGCGCAGAAACAGTGGCTGGGCAGTGTGCCGGTGGACGACGACGGCAATCCCGCCCGGGTGCCCGATGGGACGCCGTTGGATCTTGCGAGCTACGTGGTGCCGGCGCAGGTGCAGGCCGACGAGTACTCCATCAAGGCCGAGGAGAGCCTCGCCGACGCCGATGAAGCCAGCAACACGAGCACCCGCTATGTGATGCTGGCGGTGCTGTTCGCCCTTGTGCTGTTCTTCGCCAGCGTGGCGACCAAGTTCACCTCCCCGAAGATTCAGGTGGCGCTGATTCTCGTCGGTCTGGTGCTGTTATTCACCACGACAGTGCGGATGTTGATGCTGCCGCAGACGCTCTGATCGAAGCGGGGCAGACATCGATCGGGGGAGTACCCAATGGTGAACCGGCGCACTGATTTGCAACGGGCGGCCGTCGAGGTTTTCGGGTGGTCGCAGTTGCGGCCCGCTCAACTGGAGGCCATGGAGGCGGTGCTGGCCGGCCGCGATGTCTTGGCGGTGATGGCCACCGGATCCGGCAAGTCGGCGATCTACCAGGTGCCCGGCGTCCTG
>CAZRFC010000144.1:4109-9890 GCA_964598975.1 uncultured Mycobacterium sp.
CTGCTCGACGGCGTGACGCTGGTGATCTCCCCGCTGATCGCGCTACAGCGTGACCAGATCCATGGATTGGCGGACAAAGCTGCACCTGATGCGATCGCGATCAATTCGCTGTTAGGCGCCGATGAAACCGACCAAGCCTGGCAGGCGCTACGGGACCGGTCTGCCGAGTACGTCTTTCTGGCGCCCGAGCAACTGGCCAACGAGCAGGTGGTGTCCGCATTGGCCGACGCCGGAATCTCATTGATCGTGGTCGACGAGGCGCACTGCGTCTCGGCCTGGGGTCATGACTTTCGGCCGGACTACCTGCGCATCGCCGACGCCGTCGCCCGCCTCGGCCATCCCACGGTGGTGGCGCTGACGGCCACCGCCTCACCCCCGGTGCGCGGGGAGATCATCGAGCGACTCGGCTTGCGCGAGCCACTGGTGATCGCCAGCGGGTTCAACCGGCCCAATATTCGGCTCGAGGTGTCCTTCCAGGTCGACGACGACGACAAGCGCGAGGCGGTGCTCGGTGCGGCGCTGGCCGCCGGCCGACCGAGCTTGCTGTACTGCGCCACCCGCGCGGACACCGAAACCTTTGCTGCGGAGCTTGTTTCGCACGGGGTTCGGGCGGTGGCCTATCACGCCGGGATGAGCCGATCCGGCCGTGACGAGGTGCATCGCGCCTTCCGTGCCGGCGAGGCGGAGGTTGTCGCGGCGACCTCGGCATTCGGAATGGGGATTGACAAGGCCGACGTGCGTGCGGTGATCCATGCCTCGGCGCCCGACTCGATCGACAACTACTATCAGCAGATCGGCCGGGGCGGCCGCGACGGCAATCCGGCTGTCGCCCAACTGTTCTACCGGCCCGAGGATCTCGGTTTGGCCCGGTTCTTCACCAGTCAGCGGCCCGATGAGGCGCTGATCGCCACGGTCTATTCAGTTCTGCTGGAGGCCGGTGCGCATCGGAGCCTCAAGGAACTCGGGCAGAGCATCGACGTGCCGGTCCGGCGGCTCACCAATGCTCTGAACATCCTCGAGGAGACGGGGTTGGTTCGCAGTAGCCGCAAAGGGTTCCGGGCGGCCAAGTCCGTGGGCCTCGATGAGGCTGCCCGACTCGGCGTCGAGGTGGTCGAACGCAGAGAGCGCATCGACCGCACCCGGGTCGAGATGATGCGCGGGTACGCCGAAACGCGTGACTGCCGAAGGCAGTTCCTGTTGAGCTACTTCGGGGAGGCACTTCCCGGACCATGCGGTAATTGCGACCGCTGCGATGAGAACTCAACCGATGGGCCGCCGCCGACGGGGGAGTGGGCCGTCGACAGCCCGGTGCGCCACCGCGAATGGGGTCGCGGCGTGGTGATGAGCATCGACGACGATCGCATCACCGTGCTGTTCGACGACTACGGCTACCGGACGCTGGCATTAAAGGCGATTGCCGAGTCGGGGGTGCTGCGGCGGGGGTAGCTTCCGCGCCTCGGCGACGGGCTACTGCCGAGCCAGCGTCATGCTGACGTTTAGTTGGCCGTTGTCCACCGACACCACGGTAATTACCACCCCGCGCGTCTCGTCGCCGATCGTCACCGCGCAGGTGATCGAGGAACCGACGTCGGCAGCCAACTCGCCCGGACAGTCCACGGCGGTCGGCTCCGTTCCGGCTTGTGCGGCCAGTTGCGAGCTGATCATCTCCTGAACTTCGGCGGCGCTCATGGCTGCCGTGGCGATTCCCGCGCCAGCGCTGAGCGCCAGCAGGGATCCGGCGACGGCGGCGACGGTTTTCCTCATGCGAAGAACCTACGCGGACATGGTAGGCGTGGCGCATCTGACTCCAATCAGAGTGAATCCGGCGGCCCCTTCTAGCGCCGCGAAGTCGTCGTATTGGGTGATGACAGGCAATCCCCGCGAGACGGCGATAGCCGCAATCCACAGATTATTGATGCCCATGCGGCGCCCAGCCTCGA
This sequence comes from uncultured Mycobacterium sp., assembly GCA_964598975.1. Classification (GTDB taxonomy): domain Bacteria; phylum Actinomycetota; class Actinomycetes; order Mycobacteriales; family Mycobacteriaceae; genus Mycobacterium. The sequence continues at coordinate 6,050 of CAZRFC010000144.1, forward strand.
CCAGGTGGACACGCAGTCGGGCCCACACCCGCGCGGCATCTTCATCGACAGGAAGGACCGCCAGGTCGGCAACGGCGTCCACTGTGGCTTAGGCGGCGGGCACGTATCTCGGCTGATCCAGCGGCCAGAATCCCAGCATTGAGTTCAGCCAACGTGATGACTGTCGTCGCGACCTCATCGGGTACCCGGGTCTCGTCGAGTGGCCGCCCCGTCTCGCTGGCGATGAACACCGAGGTGTCGAGGACGCCTGCGGTGGTCAACGAAAGGGCCCGAGATCGTCGGTGGTCTGATCCAAAGCTGCCGGGTCGTGGCGCAGTTCAGGGTCGGCCTGCACTAGCCATAGGCGCTTCGCGAATTCAGTCCCAGGCAGCCACCGTCGCCGACTGGGCTGGGCTGCGGTGAGCCGAGCGACCGGCTTGCCTTCACCGTGATCGTGACGTCTTCACCCAACTGGACCCGGCGCAGCACGCCGGCAGTGTCATTACGCAGTTTGAGGAGAAGGCACCTCGGCCGTGCGACAAGTTTAGCCGTTGTGTAGGCCTTAAGACTTCATCGCGGCAGGATGTTCTCCCGATCAGCAGATGTATTGGATGCCGATTCCGGCCTGCGGCGGTATCTGCCGAGTGCACCCGAACGCTGCGATGCCGTCGTCGCTGTAGCGCACCGCGGTGTTATGGACGTAGTTCACACAGACCAATGCAGTGATGTCGGCCCTGCACCGGAAGTCGCCGAAGGACAGCGAGCCGCCCGTTGGTAGCGGCGGGCCTTGCCCGGCGCTGAACCGCCCGGGGTCACCGTGCGCCGATCCCACCCGCACACCGTTCCCGTCGTAGTCCACCCAGCCGCCCTTCCAGACGCCGTAGACGTCCGGCGGCTGCGGCGGCGGGTCCAGCAGTTCCACCAGGCAGGCCAGTCCGCTGGCCACCCGCTTCTTGTCGGTCATGCAACTCGTCCCGAACGCGGTCGTAAAAGCGGTGTCGTCCCCGAGCGGGGTCGATATCCCGTTACGCAACGCCACCTGGAAGTCTGCGCCGTCGATCGGGGGAGCGGCCTCCACCCATGCGATGGCATCGCCGGCCGAGGCTGAAGGCCCAGGGGCTGTCACCCCAGCGGACGACGACCTCGTGGCCGCCGACGTGCTCGCCGTCGTTGCGCTGCTGCTGCGCGACGGCGTGATCGGGGTCAACTCGGCCGGACCCGGCTTACCGGCCGGCACTTGGGAACAGCCCGCGACCAGCACCGACACGGTGAGCAACACGGCGATCCGCATGCGGCCAAGGCTAGCCGCAGCAGCGCCGACGGCACGTCAGGCGCGTCGGGGCAGCCCATTCGCTAACGTCGGTAACCATGCACGAACACACCGTCCAGGTCCGCACCGCCAGCGGGGTGGTCGAAGGCTTCACCCGCGACGGGGTCAACCGGTGGCGTTCCATTCCCTACGCCGCCCCGCCGGTCGGCTCGCTGCGGTTCCGCGCGCCCCAACCGATCCAGCCGTGGACCGGGGTGCTGCCCTGCCACGGCTACCGGAATTGCGCCCCCCAGCAGCGGGTCTACACGATGACCGGCCTGGGCAAGTACCAGCCGATGAGCGAGGACTGCCTGACCCTCAACGTCGTCACCCCGCGCTGGACGGGTCCGGCGCCCGACGACGGGCCGCTACCGGTGATGTTCTTCATCCACGGCGGCGGTTACATCCTGGGTAGCTCAGCCACCCCGCTCTACGACGGCGCCGCCCTGGCCCGCCGCGGTTGTGTCTACGTCTCGGTGAACTACCGACTGGGTGCCCTGGGGTGCCTTGACCTGTCGTCGGTGTCGACGCCCCAGATGCCCATCGAATCCAACCTGTTCCTGCGCGACATCGTGATGGCACTGCGCTGGGTGCGGGACAACATCGCCGCCTTCGGCGGTGACCCCGGGAATGTGACGATCTTCGGGGAGAGCGCCGGAGCGCACGCCGTGGCCACCCTGCTGGCGGTCCCCGAGGCCGGCGGCCTGTTCCACAAGGCGATCTCGCAGAGTCCGGCCTCAGGAATGGTCAGTAACCAGGAAGTGGCCGCCAAGATCGCCGACCGGTTCATCGAGCGACTCGGCGTGGATCGGCGCAACGCAGCCGCGGAGTTGATGCGAGCCAAGCCGGCCGAACTGGTACGCACCACGCACTACGTGATGACGCACAGCCTCGACAACGTGCTGGGCGCCTCGGCGGTCGGCCCCACCAGTGGTGACGACTATCTGCCGCTGGATCCGTTCGACGCGATGAGAAAGGGCCTGGCGCACAAGGTTCCGTTGATCGTGGGCACCAACGCGGAGGAGGGCCGGTTGTTCACCCGTTTCCTCAAGCTGCTGCCCACCAGCGAGCACGCCATCGAACGGATTCTCGCACACACCCCGACCGAGGTGCGGGAGAAAATCCTGGCCGCCTACCCGCAGTACCCGGACCCCAAGGCCTGTGTGGAGTTCGGCGGCGACATGATCTTCGGCACCGCCGCCTGGCAGATCGCCGAGGCGCACGCCAAATTGGCCCCCACCTACGTCTACCGCTACGACTTCGCCCCCCGCACCCTGCACTGGGCGGGCTTCGGTGCCACCCACGCCACCGAGCTGTTGGCGGTGTTCGGCATCTACCGCTCCCGGGTGGGTGCGGTACTCACCGCCGGGGTGGACCAGAAGGCCGCGGTCAAGGTCAGCCATCAGGTGCAGAGCCGCTGGCAGGACTTCAGTCGCACCGGCGTGCCCGAAGACTGGCCGGTCTACAACCACGATGAGCGACCGGTTCTGGTGTTCGACCGGCACACCCACGTCGAGTTGGACCCCAACCCGCACCGGCGCCGCGCCTGGGCGAATTTCACGATGGCCGACGGCTAATTGACACCTGTCATACGTTGGTTAGGTGAGCAGCCAAGCCCCCGAAGAAGTCCCCGTAGGACGCCCCGACGACCTGACCGCCGACTGGCTGACTGACATCCTCGGTGGCGGCCGGGTCGGGTCCTTCTCCGTCGACCGCATCGGCACCGGCCAGATGAGCGAGTGCTACCGCATAGGACTCACCTATCTAGAGGGCTCCGGCCCCAAGTCGGTGGTCCTGAAAGTCGCCGCCAGCGATCCGGTGAGTCGCCAGACCGGCCAGGCGCTCGGACTCTATGAACGCGAAGTCCGGTTCTACGCCGACGTCGCGCCACGCCTGGGCGGCCCGATCGCCCACTGCTATCACGCCTCCTACCAGCCCGAGACCGGGTTGTTCACCCTGCTGCTCGACGATGCCGCCCCCGCTGAAGTCGGCGACGAAATCCGCGGCGCCACAATCGAAGACGCCAAACTGGCGCTCAACCAGCTAGGTCGACTGCACGCGCCGCTGATCGGCAGTGCCGCCCTCGCCGAGACTTCTTGGCTCAACCGGGAGACGCCGGTGAACCAGGCGCTGATCACCGGTCTGTTCAACGGGTTTCTCGAACGCTACGGTTCGGCAATCACTCCGCAGCAGCGACTGGTCTGCCAGCGTCTGGTGGACAGCTTCGACGCCTACCTCGCCGAGGAGTCGGCCCCCGAACGGGTGGACGGCTTGGTGCACGGCGACTACCGCCTGGACAACATGCTGTTCGGTCGTCCCGGTTCGCTGCGCGACCTGACCGTCGTGGACTGGCAGACCGTGACCCGGGGCCCGGCGTTGACCGACGTCGCCTACTTTCTGGGTTGCGCTCTGCAGAACGTGGATCGGCGCGCCCACTACGACGAACTGTTGGCCGCCTACTGCGAGGGCCTGGGGCCCAACCCGCCGATCACCCCCGAGCAGGTCCGCGAGGGAGTGCGCCGGCAGAGTTTCTTCGGGGTGATGATGGCGATC
>CAZRFC010000145.1:0-9865 GCA_964598975.1 uncultured Mycobacterium sp.
CCGCATCCAGGGGATCAGCGACGAGTTCGTGCCCCCGATCCTCGACCGGTAGGCGAACGACGAAGTGTCGACGGACTTCTCCGCCTTCGCCGCGACTCTGACCCTGCGCGCGTTGGCGGCGCGGCCTTCACCGGCCGTCATCGGCTGGGCGCCGGCGGCACGAACGCGACCGACCGGCCGCTTAGGTCCGGCGGCCGGTCGTGAATCGGGTTTGCCCCGACCCGGTTTCCCTCTACCCAGTGGACTCAAGGGGCCATTCCTGGGATGACAGGTGCCACGGGAGCACCACCAGTCACAGGAGACACATCAGCAACTGTAGGTACTGACGGCACCGGAGCGGCTGCAGGTGGTATCGCCAGCGTGTCGCCCACCGGCAGCGGCACAGTCCCGGGCGACGGCAGGGCAGGCAGCGGCAGGGCAGGCAGCGGCACGAAGGTCAGGCCTGCCGAGCCCGGCGCCTGGGCCGGTCCGGGCAGGGCCGCACCGCCGGACGCGTGCGGGCTCGCAGGCGGCGGCGGGAGAAGAACCGGGATCTCACCTGCCGCGGCGGCACCAGGCTTGGGTGCGGCCGGCGCCGGCGGGGCGGGCTTTGCCGGGGCGGGCGGCTTCTCGTCGGGCAGTTTGGTGTTCAACGGCGGCGGCGGTGCCCCCTCGGCGGCCTTGGGCTGTCCGACGACAATCCAGTTGCCGGCCGGATCCTTGACCAGGTGCGCGGTGTCGCGGGACGGGATCATTCCAAGATTGCGCGCCGCATCGGCAAGGGCAGGCGCGGACTGAGCTTCCAGGACGTCGCGTTCCAACGCCTCCTTCTGCTGCGCCAAGGCGTCGTTGAGTTCCCGGGCGTTGCCCAACTGATAGGACCGTTGCGCGGCATCGGTGGACAGCCAGAGCGTGATGCCCAATCCCAGTCCGAGGGCGCCGATCACCAGAACCACGAACGGGATCCTGGCGATGAGGTTGCGCGGACTGAGGTCGATCGTGGCCAGTTTGGCCAGCAGTCGCTCCCGAAGCGGTGTTCGGATTACTTTGGGCGCCTTCGCTTTCCGCGCCTTCGCCCGCGCCATTGCCTGGCTGGCGCTCTTCGGACGAGCCGGTCCTGCCGCCGGGCGGCCCGCGGGCGCGGTCTGCGGTCCTTGACGCTGGCCGCGCGGCTCCTGGGGGCGAGTCCGGGTGCGCGCAGGCCGAGCCGGGCCCTCAGCCGGGCGGCGCTTGCCCTTGCGCGCCGGCGCTTCCACCGCCCCGCCACCGCCCTCCGGCTTGCGGCGTGCGGCGTCGCGGGCGACGCGACCGGTTGGCTTGCGACCGACCTTCATCTGACCGATTCCTCTCCATGGCCCCGTTCGATCGCTCGCAGTCGCACCGGGGCGCTGCGCGGATTGGCCTCCACCTCGGCGGCGTCGGCGCGCTCAGCCCCACGAGTAATCGGCAGGAATTCCGGTCCATACCCGGGTAATTCGACGGGCAGTCCTTCGGGCGTACGGGAAGCCGTCGCCGCCGCAAAGGCGGATTTGACGATCCGGTCTTCCAGGGATTGGTAGGCCATCACCACGATGCGGCCGCCCGGACGCAGCGCGGCCAGCGCTGCCGGCACCGCCTGGCTCAGCGAGTCCAGTTCGGCGTTGACCGCGATGCGCAGTGCCTGGAAGGTGCGCTTCGCCGGATGGCCGCCGGTCCGCCGGGCCGGCGCAGGGATGGCGTCATACAGGGTTTCGACCAGTTGACCGGTACGGGCGTAGGGCGTGCGTTCGCGACGTTCGACGATGAATCCGGCGATCCGGGAGGCGAACTTCTCCTCACCGAATCGGCGCAGGATGTCGGTGAGTTGGCCACGATCCCAGGTGTTGAGAATCTCGGCTGCCGTCAGATCGGCGTCGGGGTCCATCCGCATGTCCAGCGGGGCGTCCTGGGCGTAGGAGAAGCCACGCTCGGGGCGGTCGAGTTGCATCGAGGAGACACCCAGATCGAACAGTATGCCGTCGACCGAACGCGTTGCGGGCAAGCCGCTTTCACGTAGAGCGTCCGCGATGCCGTCGTAGCGGGTGTGCACCAGGCTCACCCGTTCACCGAACCTGGCCAACCGGCCCTCCGCGATGGCCAGGGCGTCGGGGTCGCGGTCCAAGCCGATCACGCGCAGACCGGCGAACTGTTCGAGGAACCGCTCGGCGTGGCCGCCGGCGCCGAGGGTCGCATCGACCAGCACGGCGCCGGATCCATCCGACGCGGCACGGGTGAGCGCCGGCGCCAACAGTTCCACACTGCGGTCGAGCAGGACGGGAATGTGCCCGTGGTCCGCACGGTCTGCCACGGCACAGCCTCCTAGACCGGTCCTGACTCCCCGGCGCGCGGCCGGTGCAGCGAGGTCCCTGTCCGAGTTGGCGAACCTGGCGTTGGGGAAGTACGCCAGGGTCGGCTCGGGCAGAGGCCACGCTGCACAGGCGCGCCGCTCAGATGATGTCGCTGAGTGCTTCATCGCTGGCCGAGGAAAAGTTCTCTTCGTGGGTCTGCTGGTAGTCCTGCCAGGATCGGGCATCCCAGATCTCCAGAAAGTCCACCGCTCCGATCACCACGCAGTCCTTGCTGAGCCCGGCATAGCGTCGATGGTCGGCCGACAGGGTGATCCGGCCCTGGGAGTCTGGATGCTGTTCATCGGTACCGGCCGCCAGGTTGCGGAGGAATGCACGCGCCTCCGGATTGCTGCGCGAGGTGGCCGCCGCCCGCCGGGCCAGTTCCTCGAACTGGGCCCGGGGGTAGACGGCGAGGCTGTGGTCCTGGCTCTTGGTGACCATCAGCCCTCCCGCCAAAGCGTCGCGGAACTTCGCAGGCAGCGTCAGCCGGCCTTTGTCGTCCAACTTGGGCGTATAGGTGCCGAGGAACATCCACCCGCACCTCCTCGCTCACGCCGGCGAAGTGGGTCCACTCCGCTGCCGCCACGATACCCCACAATCCCCCACTTTGCTCCACTCTGCTATCGAAATATGGCCGATGTCGCCCACCCATCCCCATCTGGAGGGGAATATGCAGTACCGGAAACCGTCGGCGATCCGTCAAGTCCGCCGATAAGCCCAGATCAGGACTTGAATCAAGCAGGTGGGGGAAAGTGGGGGGCGACCGGCGACATAACGAAAGTGCGCCCAGATCGGAGTCAAGCCGAAACTCAGCCGAGGATCCGATCCGGACGCACGACCGACGTCACAAGATGGCGAAGTTGGGCTACTCGTCGAAACGACGACGGAACCGGTCCTCCATACGGCTGGTGAACGAACCGCCGGTCCCGCCCTTGCCGCGACGCGGTTGGCGGGAACCGCCCGAGGCCGCAGGGCGATCGATGCCCCCGGGTGCCGGCGGACCGGTCACCGCGAAGACCACGCCGCCGAACATGACCAGGAAACCCAGAACCGAGAGGACCGGGAAGCCGGCGACCATGGTGGCCTTGAACGCCACGCCCGCCACCAGCATCGCCAGACCGAGAATGAAAAGACCTGCGCCCTGCAGCCGCCGCCGGGTCGAGGGTGCACGCAGGTTGCCGCCCCGAACGCTCGACGCGAACTTGGGGTCCTCGGCGTAGAGTGCGCTCTCGATCTGGTCGAGCATTCGCTGCTCATGCTCGGAGAGTGGCATCGTCCCTCCTTTGCCGATCGGCCATCCGCGGGCTGTCCACCGCGGTTGCAACCGGGCGACTAACCACATGATACGAGGTGGGGATGCCCCGTACCAACCGGTTTCAACACTGGATTTGACAGCATCCTCCGAAATTGTAGCTGCGGACGCGCCGGGCGCACCCCCGGCCGAGCGGACGTAAGACCCCCGTCACCGATAGCCGCCGCGGCCCGCCGGAATCCGGCGGCCAACTGCTGCCGACCATAATGACGAGGACAACCACGGCAGCGAAGGGGGCGACAGAGGTTGGCGACCTTCCTGATCGACCTGTCCCCCAGCGACATGCAGGCCCGCCTCGGCGACGCCTTGACCGTGTACGTCGACGCCATGCACTATCCGCGCGGCACCGAGAGCCAGCGGGCGCCGATGTGGCTGGAACACACCCGCCGCGCGGGCTGGCGGGCTGTTGCCGCCGTCGACGTCCAGGCCGTCGGGTCGGAACTGCCCGGCGACGACGAGTTGCGCAGCGCCACATTGCTGGGCGTCGCCTACGGCTATCGCGGCTCGCCGGACCAGTGGTGGCAACAGCAAGTGCGGCGCGGACTGCACCACGTCGGCTTGCCGCCTGCCGAGGTGACCCGTCTGATGAGTGATTACTTCGAGCTCACCGAGTTACACATCCACCCCCGCGCCCAGGGCCGCGGCCTGGGCGAGGCCCTCGTGCGCCGACTGCTCGGGGACCGGCCCGAGTCCAACGTGCTGTTGTCCACCCCCGAGATGAGCGGTGAGCCCAATCGGGCCTGGCGACTCTATCGACGGCTGGGATTCACCGATATCATCCGCGGCTACCACTTCTCGGGGGACCCGCGAGCCTTCGCCATTCTGGGTCGTCCGCTGCCGCTCTGAAGCGCGCCAGTCGTTCCGGGCCGGTCCGATCTTGCCGATCTGGCACGATAATGCCGTGCTGACCGCTGTCCGTGATCGTTACCGCCGGCCGCGCCTGCTAGCGCTGGCTCTGCTGCTGATCTTCGCCGCGCCGCTGCTGACGGGCTGTCTGCGGGTGCACTCCTCGATCACGGTCTCCCCCGATGACAAGGTCTCGGGCGACATCATCGCCGCCGTCAAGCCCCGCGACGACGACGACAACGGCCCGCAGTTCGACGAGAACTTCGGCTTCAGCCAGAAGGTTTCGGTCAGGTCCTACCGGGCTGACGGCTATGTGGGCTCACGGGCCACCTTCTCCGATCTAACCTTCGCCGAGGTGCCGCAGCTGGCCAACCTCAGCCGCGACGCCACCGGAGTGGACATCTCGCTGCGGCGGGCCGGCAATCTGGTGATCCTGGAAGGCCGGGTCGATCTGACCAACGTCACCGATCCGGAGGCCGACGTGAAGTTCCGGGCCGCGTTCCCCGGTGAGGTGACATCGACCAACGGCGACCACATCGACTCCAGCATGGTGGAGTGGAATTTGAAGCCGGGAACCGTCACCACCATGAGTGCGCAGTCCCGCTACACCGACCCCAGCACCCGATCCTTCACCGCCGCCGCGATCTGGCTGGGCCTGGCGGCATGCCTGGTCGCCGGCATCATCGCCGCGCTGGCCTGGCGTGATCGCGACCGCGCCTCGCCCCGGTTCGCCGCTGCCGATCAACCCGAAGACCTCTAATCTGATGGCACCCGGTGATCGCCGGGAGAAAGGGGCCTCGCGCTGAGCCTGCATGAAGCAGCGCCGTCGGCCGCCGAACTGGCCGGCGCCGTCACCGATCAACTCCGCGGGTATCTGGCGGGCCGTCGCGCCGAAGCGGCGTATATCGGTAGCGACTACGACGGACTGATCGCCGCCCTGGAGGACTTCGTGCTCCGCGGCGGCAAACGCCTGCGTCCGGCGTTCGCCTACTGGGGCTACCGTGCCGTCACGCCAGGCCCGGCCGATCCGGTCGACGACGATGTCCTGCGGCTGTTCTCGGCACTCGAACTTCTGCACGCCTGCGCGCTGGTACACGACGACGTCATCGACGACTCCGCCACCCGCCGCGGATGGCCGACCGCACACGTTCATTTCGCCGAGCTGCACCGCGACCGCGGCTGGCGCGGCTCGGCTGATCAGTTCGGCAGGTCCGCGGCAATTCTGCTCGGGGACCTGTCGCTGGTGTGGGCCGACGACATCGTGGCCGGGGCCGACCTTCCGGCTGACGCGGGCCGCCGCGTCCAGCGGGTGTGGTCGGACATCCGCACCGAGGTCCTCGGTGGCCAGTACCTCGACATCGTCGCCGAATCGAGCGGCACGCATTCCATCGCGACGGCGATGAACGTCAACACCTACAAGACCGCTTCCTACACGGTGTCGCGGCCGCTGCAACTGGGGGCCGCGGCGGCCGCCGACCGCCCCGACGTCCAAGGGATCTTCCACAGTTTCGGCAACGATCTCGGTGTCGCTTTCCAGTTGCGTGACGACGTGCTGGGCGTTTTCGGCGACCCCGCGGTGACCGGAAAGCCCTCCGGCGACGATCTACGGTCGGGTAAGCGGACGGTCCTGCTGGCCGAGGCGGTGGAGCGGGCCGAGCGCTCCGATCCGCGCGGCGCGGCACTGCTGCGCTCCTCGATCGGCACCGAACTGACCGATTCCCAGGTGCGCGAACTGTGTTCGGTCATCGAATCGGTCGGCGCGCTGGCGGCGGTGGAGGACCACATCGGTCTGCTGACCGGCCGAGCGTTGGCCGTTCTGCAACAGGCGCCGATCAACGCCCCGGCCAAAACGGGCCTGACCGAACTCGCCGGCCTGGCCGCCAACCGGTCCGCCTAGACACGATGCCCGCATCGCACACCACTGCGCCCCCGGCGACCGTGTTGGCCCGGCTGGTTGAATTCGCCCGAGGCGACGAAAGTCGGCCCGCGCAGCTGGGATTCGCAGGCGCGACCCTGATCGCCATCGGCGGGCTCGGCGCTGGCAGCACCCGCCAGCACGACCCGTCGCTGGAGGCCCTGCACCTGTCCTGGCTGCGATTCGGCCACGGACTGGTGGTGTCCTCGCTGGTGCTGTGGACCGGAGTCCTGGTGATGCTCGCCGCATGGATCTGGCTGGGCCGCAGGCTCTTCGACGGTCGGCCCACCAGCGAATTCACCATGATCGCCACAACGGGATTTTGGCTGCTGCCGCTGCTGCTCAGCGTCCCGTTGTTCAGCCGTGACACCTATTCGTACCTGGCTCAGGGCGCACTGCTGCGAGACGGTTTCGATCCGTATGTGGTGGGACCGATCGAAAATCCGAACGTGTTATTGGACAACGTCAGTTCCGTGTGGACCACCACTACCGCACCGTACGGCCCGGCCTTCATCCTGATCGCCAAGTTCGTGACACTGATAGTCGGGGACAACACGGTCGCGGGGACCATCCTGTTGCGGCTGTGCATGCTGCCCGGGCTGGCGCTGTTGATCTGGGCCGCGCCACGGGTGGCGCGGCATGTCGGCGCCAATGGTGCGGTGGCGCTGTGGATCTGCGTACTGAACCCGCTGGTGATCATCCACCTGATGGGTGGTGTGCACAACGAGATGCTCATGGTGGGCCTGATGATGGCCGGCATCGCGTTGACCTTCGCCGGCCGGCATATCGCCGGATGCGTGCTGATCGCGGTCGCTGTGGCCGTCAAAGCCACCGCGATCCTGGCATTGCCGTTCATGGTGTGGGTCTGGGTCCGCCACCTCGGCGGCAATCGGATGCGGGCCTTCCTGCTCGCCTCGGCCACCGCCGTGGTCACCTTCGTTGCGGTGTTCGGTGTGCTCTCCGCGCTGGCTGGTGTCGGACTCGGCTGGCTGACCGCGTTACAGGGGTCGGTCCGAATCATCAACTGGCTCACCGTCCCCACCGCGCTGACGAACCTGATCGACGCGATCGGCGGAATCTTCCTGCCGGTGGATTTCTACGCGGTTCTGGACATAGCCCGTCTCATCGGCATCGGGATCATCCTGGTGGCGCTTCCGCTGCTGTGGTGGCGGTTCCGGCACACCGACCGCGAGGCACTACAGGGCACCGCCTGGGCGATGTTGGTCGTTGTGCTGTTCGTCCCCGCCGCGCTGCCGTGGTACTACACCTGGCCGCTGGCCGTTGTCTCGGCGCTGGCGCAATCCCGTGCCGCGGTCGCTCTCATCGCCGGCTTCTCTACCTGGATCATGCTGATCTTCAAGCCGGACGGCTCGCACGGGATGTACTACTGGCTGCACGTGCTGCTCGCGACGAGCTGCGCGGTGGCGGCCTGGTACGCCCTGGACAAGTCAGACGAACCGACGGTCAGTAGGCCCGGTCAGTAAGCCCGGTCAGTAAGCCATAGCCTGCGCGCGCCTCAGGACTTCCCGCGCCTGATGGGCATGCAGTGCGTCGACCGGCCGGGCGTTCGGCACCGCTTCGCGCGACCCGTCGCGGGTCAGCGTCAGGGTCGGGTCCGGGGTGAACATCCATCGCAGGATCTCCGCGTCCCGGTAACCGCCGTCACGCAGCACCGCCACCAAGCCGGACAGCGTCTTGACCACATGGGCCTTTCCGGATTCGGGAACAGTCAAGAAAACCTGCGGGACCACCGGAATACCGTTGCGGCGCACCGCCACCAGTTGGCCGTCGCGTAACTGCTGGTGCACCTTGGTGACCGGTATCCGCAGCAATTCGGAGACGGTGGGTAGGTCGTAGACCGGTTCCTCGGGTTCGAGAACGTCCTCAGCGGCCGGAATGCTGCTCACCGCTTCAGTCTAAGTGCATGCCGACCCACTTAGGATGGGCCGGTGACGTCGGACCCCCGGGTCGACCCCCTGGTCGGCATTGCTCTCGACGGCCGCTACCGCGTCGAGACCCCGATCGCCAGCGGCGGGATGTCAACGGTGTACCGCGGTATCGACATGCGACTCGATCGGCCGGTGGCCCTGAAGGTGATGGATGTCCGCTACGCCGGTGATCACCAGTTCCTGGCCAGGTTTCAGCGCGAGGCCCGGGCAATCGCGCGACTGAAGCACCCCGGCCTGGTGGCGATTTACGACCAGGGCCAAGACGCCACCCATCCGTTTCTGGTGATGGAACTCGTCGAGGGCGGAACCCTGCGTGAACTCCTGCGCGAACGCGGGCCGATGCCGCCGCACGCGGTGGTGGCGGTGCTGCGCCCGGTACTGGGCGGCCTGGGCGAAGCCCACCGCGCCGGGCTGGTGCACCGCGACATCAAACCCGAGAACGTGCTGATCTCCGACGACGGGGAGGTCAAACTCGTCGACTTCGGTTTGGTGCGGGCAACCGCCGAGGCGGGGATCACCTCGACCAGCGTCATCCTGGGTACGGCGGGCTATCTGTCCCCTGAGCAGGTTTCGGGCCACCCGACCGGACCGCGCAGCGACATCTATTCCGCCGGCATCATGGCATTCGAATTGCTCACCGGGGCAATGCCTTTCCGGGGCGACAACCCGCTGAGCGTCGCGCATCAGCGATTGGACCGCGATGTTCCGCCGCCGAGTTCGATCATCGACGGTGTGCCGCCGCAGTTCGACGACCTCATCGCCCGAGCCACCGCCCGCGATCCGGAGAACCGATTCCCGGATGCGGTCGCCATGGGAGCGCAGCTGGACGCCATCGCCGAAGAGTTGGGGCTGCCGGCGTTTCGCGTGCCCGCTCCGCAGAACTCCGCGGGTCACGCCGCGGCCACCGTCGTCCACCGCCGACCATCCCAACGGCCCGACCCGCCCAACAGAACTCGTCAGTTCACCCCCGAACCTCAGCACCGTCCGCCCGATCCACCCGCACCTCCCCCGCTCGAAGAGGACGGACTCGACGAATACGCCGATGAACAACGGCAATTCGCCGGGATCGACATCGATGAGTTCCACTTCGCGCGGCAGCGCAACCGGCGCGCGGTGGTGTTCTGGCTCCTGGGGGTGCTGGTTCTCACCGGCCTGGTGGCGGGCGCGGCCTGGAGCCTCGGGATGAACTACCAGGGTCTACTCGGGCGCTGAACCCAACGGGTCAGTCCCGCAGCATCTCCGCGACGAGGAACGCCAGTTCCAGGCTCTGCTGGGTGTTGAGCCTCGGGTCGCAGGCGGTTTCGTAGCGGCCCGACAGGTCGGTGTCGGAGATGTCCTGCGCGCCGCCGAGGCATTCGGTGACGTTCTCCCCGGTGAGTTCGATGTGGATTCCACCCGGGTGGGTCCCGAGCGCCCGGTGCACCTCGAAGAAGCCCTGCACCTCGTCGACGACCCGGTCGAAATGGCGGGTCTTGTAACCGGTCGAGGATTCGTGGGT
>CAZRFC010000146.1:0-5027 GCA_964598975.1 uncultured Mycobacterium sp.
CAATCGATTTGGATCAAACGCTACGGCGAGGGCAGCGCGATGATCCTGCGCAGCCACCATGCCATCGCTGACGGCATGCGGATGGTGCAGTTGGCGATGAGCCTGTTCGACTCCACCCCCCAGGGCGGACCGATCCTGGCGCCGGCGGTCATCCAGACCGGCGCGCAACCGCACCCCCCTGGTCGTCCGCTTCCGGACCGGGTTCGTTTCGGCGTGGCCGAAGTCGCCCGCACGGCGGGCGACGCCGTCTCAAAGGTTTCGGAGTCCAAGCTGCTCAAGCGGGCCGCGAAGATCGGCGGATTCGCGCTGCGCAACCCGGTAGGCGCCGGGGCAACCCTGCTGACCGCGGTGCGCGCCGGCGCCGCAGATATCGGTGGCACGGTCCGCGCCGCCGTCCCGGGCGGCGGAACCCTGGTCGACATCTTCTCCGCGGTTCCCGGGGACGTCGACACCGTCCGAAAACTGCTGATCGGTACCCGCAACGACGCCACCATCTGGACCGGCACCGCCGGCGGTGAGAAGAGTGTGGCCTGGTCGGATCCGCTGCCGATGGCCGCGATGAAGGCGGTGGCCAGGGCCAACCGCGCCACCGTCAACGACGTCCTGGTGGCCTGCATCGCGTTGACCTTGCACGACTACCTGCGGGACCACGAGGCGCTGTGCTCATCGGTGACGTTCATGGTGCCGGTCAACCTCAAGCCGCTGGACCTGACGTTGCCGGACTCGCTGGGCAACGACTTCGCCCTGGTGCAACTGGAACTGCCCACCGACGAACCCGACCCGCACAAGGTCCTGGCCACCGCCAAGCGGCGGATGGACCGCATCAAGCACGGCCACGAAGCGGCGGTGGCCTTCCGTTTCCAGGAGACCATCGCCGGATTCAGTCGCGGCCTCTACGAGGCGTCGGTGGACCTGTTCGCCAACCGAACCCTGGGCACGCTGACCAACGTGCCGGGACCCCCGTCGACGGTGTATCTGGCCGGCAGCCAGGTTGAGGGCATCGTCGGCTGGGCGCCGGTGTCGGGGGATCAGCCGATGAGCTTCACCATCGCCAGTTACAACGGCCGGGTCATCGTCGGAATCGCTTGCGACACAACGCTGGTACCCGACCACGAGCAGATCACCGAGGGTTTCATCGACGCGTTCGAGCGGCTGGCCGACGCCACACCCGGGGTGGTGCTGATGCCGGTCAGCTGGGGTCGGGCCGGGAAAGGCCCCCGGAAAGGTCGCGACCAAAGGCGATGAGCGCGCGGCGTCCGATATCGAGCAGGTCCTGATCGAAGTCGCTGTTGTCCCGGAAGGCCAATTCCAGTACGCGATCGGCGATCTCGACAGCCACCAGTAGCGCCCGGGTGTCGGTGTGCGGAGGAATCAGCCCCTTGTTCACCAGGATCGCGTGGATGCGTTCGGCAAGGGTCTGCATGCGGGCGCGGACGTGTTTGGCGACGGTGGGGGAGGTCCGCCCACCCATCCACAGCCGCGCCGAACTCGGGTAACGCCGGTAGTAGTGCACGTGCAGGTCGAGTTCGTTGTTGAGGAGATCCGCGATCGAGGTGATCTGCCAGGACCGTTCGGCCTCGACACAGCGGTCGTCGAGTTCGGCGACATGACGTTCCATCAGTTCGTCGAGGATGGCCTCGCGGTCGGCGAAGAACCGGTACAGCGACGGGTAGGACACCCCGGCCCGATCGGCGATGGCACGAGTGGTGGCGGCGTCGACGCCCTGCTCGTCGGCGATCGCGGCAGCAGCATCGAGGATGCGCACCACCGTCTGTCGGCTGCGCTCCTGAACCGGCGCCCGCCGGGACACGCTCGCGGTCGTCACCTGGAAACTTCCCCCATATCCTTGACAGCTGTCGATAGAACTATAACATTGTTAGCGTTTAGACCACGCCGAATCGGGAGTCCGCATGTCCGTCGCTTCGCTCAATCAGGTCCGTCCGAAGGACCCTCTGACCGGACACGTCGATGTCCTCGTCGTCGGCGCCGGCATCTCCGGCATCGGACTCGGGCACTACCTGGTCAAGCAACGCCCGGGCAGCACCTTCGCGATCGTCGACGGCCGCGACGCCATCGGCGGCACCTGGGATCTGTTCCGGTACCCGGGCATCCGGTCGGACTCCGACCTGCACACCTTCGGCTACGAGTTCAAGCCGTGGACCTCGGACAACGCCATCGCCGACGCGCACGAAATCCTGAGCTACCTGCACGAGGTGGTCGAGGAGGACGGCCTTGGCAAGCGAATCTACTTCCACCACAAGGTGATTGCCGCCGACTTCTCCAGCGACACCGGGCGTTGGACGGTCACTTTGGAGCGTGACGGTCAGCAGTGGGAAGTCACCTGCAACTGGCTCTTCGGTGCCACCGGCTACTACGACTACGCCAGCGGATACAGCCCCCACTTCGAGGGCCAGGAGGACTTCAAGGGGCAGATCGTGCACCCGCAGTTCTGGCCTGAAGATCTGGACTACAGCGGCAAGGAGATCGTGGTCATCGGCAGCGGCGCCACCGCCGTCACCCTGATCCCGGCGATGGCGGAGGCGGCCAAGCACATCACCATGCTGCAACGCTCACCGTCCTACGTGATGCCATTGCCCCGCAAGGACCCGCTGGCCAACAGCCTGCGAAAAGTGTTGCCCACCAAGGCCGCCTACGCCGCGACCCGCCGTTTCAACATCGGCAAGGGCCGGTTCATCTACAACCTGTGCCAGAAGCAGCCCAAGCTGGCCCGGCGAATCATCCGTTCGGCCAACGTCAAGTTCCTGCCCAAGGACTTCGACGTCGCCACGCACTTCAACCCGACCTACAACCCGTGGGACCAGCGGCTCTGTGCCGTTCCCGACGCCGATCTGTTCAAGGTCATCGGCAAGGGCAAGGCCTCGGTGGTCACCGACAAGATCGTGCGGTTCACCTCCGACGGGATCCTGCTGGCCTCCGGCAAGGAGATCAAAGCCGACATCATCGTCACCGCCACCGGACTGAACCTGCTGCTCTTCGGGGGGATCACCGTCTCGGTGGACGGCGAGGCCAAAAAGCCCAATGACCTGATGGTCTTCAAGAGCTTCATGTTGTCGGGCATCCCGAACATGGCGTTCGCCTTCGGCTACACCAACTCCTCGTGGACGCTCAAGATCGACCTGCTCTGCGAGCACCTCTGCAAGCTGATGAACTACATGGACCAGCACGGCTACACCACCGTGGTCCCCGTCCCCGACCCGAACGTCGGCAGGCGGCCGATGCTGGACTTCGCGGCCGGCTACGTCCTGCGGTCCCAGGACTCCTTCCCGCAGCAGGGGACCAGCGGACCCTGGACCATCGAGATGGACTACTGGGCCGACCATGAGCGGCTGCGCAAGGGCCCGGTGGAGGACTCCGCGCTGCGTTTCGGCACGGCCAAGCCGGCCGTCGCCGTCGCGGGGGCCTCGTCCACCGCCGACTGAGGAACGCTGCAGAGGGCTACTCGCACTTTCTCTGCGTACGGCCTCGGTCAACGGCTTAGATGTGAACGTGGAGCCCGAACCCCAGCACCGCGCCGCCCTCGAGCACCTCGCTGACGTCGTCCTGGGTGCCGTCGAGCAGGCGGTGGATCCGGGCGGGGAGCAGATCGAATCCGCGCTGAACTCGATCCGGCATCGGGTGATCGAATTCGTCCGCCGGTACCACCGGTTGCAGGTCGAGGTCGAAGCCGACACCCTCGAAGATCCCGTCCTGTTCGTGGGCAACCACGGATTCGGCGGCATCGTCGACCTCAACGTGATGGCGGTCAGTGCGGTGCTCGAGGACCTGGCACTCGACCGCCCGGTCACCTTCCTGACCCACCAACTGGCCTGGACGCTGGGCGTCGGGCCCATCGTCGAGCATCTCGGCGCCAAGCCCGCCAGTCGCGAGAGCGCGCACGCGGCGTTCGCCGCGGGTCATCACGTCGTGGTCTTCCCCGGCGGCGACCTGGACGCGGCCAAGAAGTTCAGTGACCGTAACCACATCGTCTTCGGCGGCCGCAGCGGGTTCGCGCAACTGGCGATGGATGAGGGCGTTCCGATCGTCCCCATCGTCACGGCCGGGGCGGGGGAGTCGCTGCTGGTGCTCTCCGATGGCGAAAGGCTCGCTCGCGCTTTACGTCTGGACAAGCTGCTGCGGGTGAAGGCGCTGCCGACGAGCCTGTCCATTCCGTGGGGGTTGAACACCGGTGCCGTCGGGATGCTTCCGTATCTGCCGCTTCCCACCAAGCTGCACACCCGGGTCCTGCCCGCCACCGTCGCGGGCCCCGGCGAGAGCGCCGCGGCCTACGCCGAGCGCATCCACACCCTCATGCAGGACGCGTTGACCGAGATGACCCGCAATCGCCTGCCGCTGATCGGCTAGTTGACGGGCACATCCAGAATCGGACGCGGTACCGCCGCACCCGGACCGTCGAAGTGCCACCACTCACCGGAGTAGATGGTCAGCCCGCCGGCCGCCATGGCGTTGCGCAGCACCGCCCGGTTGGCCTGTGCCGCGGCGCTGACCCCCACGGTGGCGTACGCGGTGGCCTGGGGCGAGAAGTCGTCGAAGTCGGTGCCCATATCCACCAGACGGCTACCGGCAGCCAGGGTGACGTCGACCGAACGGGCCGACTCGTGGCTGCGGGCGTAGGCACTGGGCTTGGCCACCCACGCCGGGTCCGGCACCGCTTTGAACATCTCTACCTGCACGTCGTGCGGCCGGTAGCAGTCCCAGAACACCAGCGCATAGCCCTGTTCCCGCAGTGCCGTCGCGGCGGTGGCCAGGCCGGGCCCCAGTGACTCGTGCACCAGACAGCGGGCATCCGGGGGATAGAGCGGAACGCCGACGAAGTTGTTGGCGGTGGCGTAGCGCAGGTCCACGATCGCGTCGGGAACAACGCTGCGCACGTCGACCAGTCCGGCAGCCTTGGCCTGCGGGCTCACCGGGGGAACCGGGGCGGCACTCACCGCGGCGGGCCAGGCCAGCGCGACAGAGGCCGCCGCGGCAACCAGAACTGTTCGCATCACCGCATTGTCTCACTAACG
>CAZRFC010000146.1:5037-9864 GCA_964598975.1 uncultured Mycobacterium sp.
TCCCTAACGCCGGCCCACCGGACGGCCCAGGTCCAGATGTTCGGCCTCATAGCGGTACCGCGGATAGCTCAACCGTCCGCGGGTGAGCCAGACGATGATCAGCGCGGCCAGTGCCGTGGCGAACAACGTCGCGAATCCGGCGCTGAACATCGCGGCGTCGCGGGAGATCACGCCGCGGTCGGCGAGCACCTGGACATAGGTGGCGGTGCCGTTGATCGAGCCGTGCAGCAGCATCGCCAGCAGCAGGCTGGACCGGGTGTTGTTGGACAGCCAGGTGAAGACCACCGAGACGGTGACGGTGAACGCAACGAAAATGCCGGCATTGATCACAGCGGACAGCGCACCGGCCGGTATCCACCCCGGCAGATACAAGAAGAAATGCCAACCGCCCCAGAGCAATCCGAGCACGATGCTGCCCCGCAACGGCCCGAATCGGTGCTGAAGCCGCGGCAGCGCGAAGCCTCGCCAGCCGGTCTCCTCGAACAGCGGGCCGAACACGAAGTGCGCCAGGAACGCCGCCGGGTAGAACACCAGCGCCTGCGGGCCCAGTGCCCGTAGCACCTGCGGGCCGAGAAGCGCTGCGGTGATCAGCAACTCGCCCAGCGGTATCAACAGCAGCGCGACCACGTACCACCGCAGGCCGACGTCCCAGCATGTCAACCGCTGCAGCAGTCGCCGCACCCCGGAACGGCCCTGTGTCACCGACGTCATGAGAAACGCCGTGCCCGTCACTCCGACAGCGACGGCGGGAAGCGCGTAGAGCGACGGCACGTGGTGGGTCTCGGAGAACGCCGGGACCCCGGCGAACACCATCGGGGCCCACAACAGCCACGTGATCGCGTAGGCCAGAACGAAGAACGACACCAGGGGGTACGCCCGCAGCAGTTTCCTCATGCGCCGATACGCCGGTCAGCGGTCAACAGCACGTTGTCGTAGGCCGACCTGGTGGGAGTCTGCTCTCGCTGCGCAAGGGTGACGAAGTCCTCAACGATCTGCTCGGCGAGCAGGCGCAGCTTGACGTTGGCATCCTGCGCGCGCCACCGCAGAAGCTCGAATGCGGCGTCGGCGTCGACGCCGTACACCACCATCAGCATCCCTTTGGCCTGCTCGATAACGGCCCGATTCTCGGCGATCTCGGCGATGGCGACATTGATTCGCTGCTCGTCGCGGTCCGCAACAGGGGAGACGTCGACGTAGAAGCCGGCGGTCCCCACCACCGCGCCGGAATCGTCGGTGAGGCGGTCGGCGACCACGATCACGTGGTGGGTCTGTCCGGCGGTGTCGACGATGCGGTGGCGGGTGCTGAACGCCTGCTGACGATGCTTGATCTCCTTGAGCATCGCCGCGACGTGGTCACGGTCCTGCGGGTGTTTGTGGGAGAGCACCAGATCCGTGCTGGGGGTCGCGGCCGTTCCAGGCTGGTAGCCGTGCAGCGCCTGGACCTCCGGTGACCACTCCCAGCGCTCATCGTCGAAGTGGAAGCGGAACCAGCCTGCACCACGGCGTTCGTGGCCGTCGACACCAGCCCGCTCACCATCGGGAAGCCGCATTTCGCACCTGCCTTCCATACGCGGCGTCGATACACCCAACTTATCGCCGGATCGGGATGAGGCGTGACGTGAGTGGCGGCTGTAACGATTCGCAGGCATGATCGGACAGACGTGTGTAGGCGTTCTTCGACGCGGAGGTGGGACGTGCGTCTTGTAACCGGTACACGATCGGTGCGGGTGTCCTTGGCGGGTGCGGTCCTCGGTTTCGGGCTGGCGTGCGTGGCGGCGCCGGTGGCGGCCGCCGAACCGGTGGTGCCCGGTGAGCCCGTGGTTCCGGTCCCGTTGGAAGTCCCGCCGCCCCCGGCCGCTGACCCGGCCGCGCTAGCCCAGGCTGCCGCCCCGGCCGCTCTGACTCCGGCGGAGGGCACGTCGCATCTGCCCAGCCCGGACAGCCTGCCGCCGGGCACCACCCAGACCGCGCCCGAACATTCGACCCTGGACTACTTGAAGGACGTCTGGAAAGCGCTGCGGACCGAGGAAGTCTCTGCCAGTGATGCGCTGCTGCTGTTGGCCCAACGCCCAGTGAACAACACGAAAGTCGCTGACAGCGTCCCGCAGAGCCAGTCCGGCACGGCGGGCCCGCCGGTGGCGGTTCCGTTGCCGGCCGCGCCCGCCGTGCCGGCTGCCGACCCCGGTGCTGCGCCGCCGCAAACCGCGGCCGCGGCCGAGGCGTCGGCCCCTGTCCCGCCGCTGCCCGTTCCCGCGGGCTGAGTGCGGTCAGCCCAAGCTGACCACGACCTCGTTGCGTCGCAGGAACGGGATCGTCCACGGCGGATCGTAGAACCAGGCGAACGGTTCGCCAGACGGCTGGATGTCGTTGTCGTGCAACGTGGTGAGTAGCTCCTCAGTGCGGCTCGCGATCACCTCCGGGCTGTAGTTTCCGGAAAACCGCAGCACCGCCACGCGCTCCCCGGGCACCTCGACGAGTCGGACCCGCTCGTCATTGGGGGCGGGCAGGGTTTCCAGGGTGTGCTCCGACGGCATGAAGAACCTGATCACCCACTGGCCCGTGCTGCTGCGCTGGGCGGCCACCGGCGCGGTCATCGCGATCTTCTGGCCCTTCGCCTTACCCGTGGTGTTCTGCTGGGCCACCGGCGCGGTCATGGCGATCTTGGTCTTGCCCTGGTTGCCGCCGAAGATATAGCCCGCCAACCGCCGGAAGCCCTCGTTGCGGGCCGCCTCCTCGTTGGCGTCGATGGTGGTCTCGGCTGCGATCCGCACGCCGTAGCGGCGGATCTCGACGTCACCCACCCGTCGCTCCACGGTGAACGACGGCTCCTCGGTTCCGTGACGAATACCGACGATCGTGCCGGCGCCCTCGGCGACCTGTCCAAGCGCCCCGGCGATCTTGTTCAGCATGATGAACCCTCCTTCGGTTACGACCATTCAACGCGCGGTGCCGATCGCTGGGTTCCGCCGCCTCATCGCTGCTAGTTTTCCCACGTGCGGGAACTCGTCGTCGCCCTACCGCTGTGGGCGATCATCGGTGTGATGGTGCTGTTCTTCTGGGCGGTCACCAAGGCGGCGCGCCAATTCGTACTGCGCCGCCACGACGCCGAGGAGCGCGAGGTGCTCGCCGAGCAGGCCAACAACCTGCTCACCGGTGTGGCGGCGACCTTCGCCTTCTTCGTCGGCTTCGCCATCTCGGCGAGTTGGGGGGCCGTGACGACGGCGCTGACGGCCGTGGAAAGGCAGGCCACCGCAGTGCACCAGATGGCCTGGGAACTAAACAACATCCCGGACAAGGCCGAATCGGCCGCGCTGATGGACAAGCTGAAGGTCTACGCGGCTGTGGTGGCCAATGAGGATCGCGAATCCCTGGTTAAGGGCTCAACCGCGCACATGCCCTCGGCCGCCGCGCTGGACGAGTTCGAAAACGCTCTGCACACCTACGCCTACGGTCCCAAGGCGGCCGAACGGCAGGCCACCCCACTGGTCGCCGCGGCGTCAGAGGTCAGTACCGCCGGCGCCGGCGTCGAGGCGGTCGCCAACCGGGCCCTGCCCCGCCCGCTCTTCATCCTGCTGATGGTGGTGGGAGTCCTCTCGTCGATCCTGATGGGCATCAGCACAGTGACCTACACGCGGCCGTCGCTGATTTTCATCTGGTGTCTGATCCCCGCGGTGTCGATCACCACGGTGGTGGCTCTGGCCTACCCATTCGCGATGCGGTCCGGGGGCACCCTGGCCCCGATGCAGACGGTCGCCACGCAACTGGCCGAGCGCTGAACTACCGCGTGAGCCGGGCGTAGCGGGAGCGGTGATGGTCGCTGGAGCCGAACTCGTACTGCAGCGCGGTGAGCCGCTTGAAATAGTGCCCGATCGCCAGTTCCTCGGTCATCCCCATGCCGCCGTGCAGTTGCACCGCGTTCTGGCCGACGAACCGCGCCGCCCGGCCGACGGTGGCCTTGGCGGCTGACACCGCCCTGGCCCGGGTGCCCGGGTCGGCGTCGAGGTTCAGCACCGCAAGGTAGGCGGCGGCGACCGACTGCTCGAGTTCCATGTACATGTCGACCATGCGGTGTTGCAGCACTTGGAAATTGCCGATCGGAGTGCCGAACTGCTGGCGCTGTTTGCAGTAGTCGACGGTGTCGGCGAGGACTTTGCGCATGGCGCCGACGGCTTCTGCGCACACCGCAGCCGCACCCTCGTCGAGGGCCCGGGCCAGCGAGGGCCAGGCGTCGCGTTCCAGCAGTGCGGTGGCAGGCAGTCGCAGGCCGTCGAAGACCAGATCCGCGGCGCGACGGTCGTCGATGGTGCGGTAGCTGTGGACCTGCATTTCGGGCGGGGGAGCGGCGGGATCGAACTCGGTGAGGAACAGCGCAATCCCTTGCTCTTCGCCCCCCGCGATTTCGGCGCGTTTGAGATCACTGGGCGCAGGAAACCGCGCCGAAGTTTCGACGACGCCGTCGATGCGGGCGGCGACCAGCAGGTGGGTGGCGATCGGTACCGACGTCACCACGGCCTTGCTGCCGCTGAGCACCCACTCGTCACTGTCGCGGGTAGCCCTGGTGGACAACGACTCCCAGTCATCGGAGCCTTCCCCGACCGCAAGTGCGACGACAGCCGAGCCGACGCCGATCCGTTCCAGCACGGCTGACGCCTCATCGGTTCCGGCCCGCTGCAGCAGACCGCCGGCCACCACGACGGTATCGATGAACGGTTCGATGACCAACGCCCGGCCGAGTTCCTCGGCGATCACCATGGCCTCGACCGGGCCGCCGCCGATGCCGCCGGCGGATACCGGCAGGGTGGCCCCGAGGATGCCCAGTTCCTCGGC
>CAZRFC010000147.1:0-9798 GCA_964598975.1 uncultured Mycobacterium sp.
CACCGCCTACGTCCTGACGTTCGGGGGGCTGATGCTCCTGGGTGGTCGGCTCGGCGACGCAATCGGCCGCAAGCGGACCTTCATCGTCGGCGTGACGCTGTTCATCATCGCGTCGGTGCTGTGCGGAATCGCCTGGGATCAAACAACTCTGGTTGTCGCCCGGTTGCTTCAGGGTGTCGGCGCGGCGATCGCCTCGCCGACCGGTCTGGCACTGGTCGCGACCACATTCTCCAAGGGGCCGGCCCGTAACGCCGCCACCGCGGTATTCGCCGCCATGACCGGCATCGGCTCGGTGATGGGACTGGTCGTCGGTGGTGCGCTCACCGAGCTGTCCTGGCGGCTGGCCTTCCTGGTCAACGTGCCGATCGGGATCCTGGTGATCTACCTGGCCCACACCACCCTGCGGGAAACCCACCGCGAGCGGCTGAAACTCGACGCGGCCGGCGCACTGCTGGCGACGGCGGCCTGCACCGCCGCGGTGTTCGGTTTCGCCCAAGCCCCGGAGAACGGCTGGATGTCGTCCTCCACCCTGGTCGCGGGTCTGGTCGCGGTGGTCGCCTTCGTGGCCTTCGTCGTCGTCGAACGCAGCGCCGTCAATCCGGTGGTCCCGTTCAGCTTGTTCCGTGACCGCAACCGGCTCGCGACCTTCTCGGCGATCTTCCTGGCCGGCGGCGTGATGTTCACCCTGACCGTGCTCATCGGCCTGTACGTACAGGACATTCTGGGTTACAGCGCGCTGCGCGCCGGGATCGGATTCATCCCGTTCGTCATCGCACTGGGCGTCGGCCTCGGAGCGTCCTCGCAACTGGTCAATTTCTTCCCGCCCCGGATCCTCGTCATCGCCGGCGGTGTCCTGGTGCTCGGCGCCATGATCTACGGCTCCACCCTGGACGCCGGGATCCCGTACTTCCCGAACCTGGTGATCCCCATCGTGGTCGGCGGATTCGGTATCGGGATGATCGTGGTGCCGCTGACCGTCTCGGCTATCGCCGGGGTTGGACACGACGACATCGGGCCGGTTTCAGCCATCGCCCTGATG
This sequence comes from uncultured Mycobacterium sp., assembly GCA_964598975.1. Lineage (GTDB taxonomy): Bacteria > Actinomycetota > Actinomycetes > Mycobacteriales > Mycobacteriaceae > Mycobacterium. The sequence continues at coordinate 1,040 of CAZRFC010000147.1, forward strand.
CTGCAGAACCTCGGCGGACCGGTGGTTCTCGCCGTCATCCAGGCCGTGATCACCTCCCGCACCCTGTACCTGGGGGGCACCACCGGCCCGGTGAAACGGATGACTCCCGAACAGCTGCATGCCCTGGACCAGGGCTACAGCTACGGCCTGCTGTGGGTGGCCGGGGTAGCGGTCATCGTGGGCGTGGTCGCGCTCTTCATCGGATACTCCGCCCAGCAGGTCGCCCACGCCCAGGAAGTCAAGGAAGCAATCGACGCCGGAGAGCTTTAGCTCGACCCTCGGATCTGCCAGAGCTTTAGCTCGACGATTGACCCAACGCCGCGCGGGGCTAGGTAGGGTACCTATCCATGGCCGGCGCGAGCATTCCTGAACCGCCGGCTCGGACACTTGCTTCCAGCGTGCTGGGGATCGCCATCGTCGCGATCACCGGCATGCAGTTGATGTCCACGCTCGACGGCACCATCGTCATCGTCGCGCTTCCTCGGATGCAGGCCGACCTCGACCTGTCCGACGCCGGCCGAAGCTGGGTGATCACCGCCTACGTGCTGACCTTCGGCGGTCTGCTGCTGCTCGGTGGTCGGGTCGGCGACGCCATCGGACACAAGCGAGCGTTCATCTCCGGGGTCGGCGTCTTCACCATCGCCTCGATGGCTTGTGGCCTGGCCACCGACGGTCCGCTGCTGATCGCGGCGCGGGCGGTGCAGGGCATGGGCGCCGCGGTCGCCGCGCCAACCGGGCTGGCACTGATCGCCACCACCTATGCCGTCGGGCATGCCCGCAACCAGGCGATGGCCATGTCGGCGGCCATGCAGGGTCTCGGCTCGGTGCTCGGTCTGGTGGTCGGCGGTGCGCTGACGGTCATCTCCTGGCGGTTGGCGTTCCTCATCAACTTGCCGATCGGTGCGCTGATCGTCTGGATCGCGCTGACCCGTCTGGAGGAGACCCGCCACGAGCGGCTCAAGCTCGATGTCAGCGGTGCACTGCTGGCGACTCTCGGGTGCACCGCAGCAGTGCTGGTGTTCACCCAGGGACCGGCGCGCGGCTGGGTCGACCCGTGGGTGATCGGCGCCGGGATCGCGGCGGTGCTCCTCTTCGCAGCGTTCTTCGTGGTCGAACGCAAGGCCGACCATCCCCTGGTGCCGCTGTGGCTGTTCCGTGACCGCAACCGGGTGGCCACCTTCGTATCGCTGTTTCTCGCCGGTGGGGTGCTGCTCACGCTCACCGTGATGATCGGACTCTATGTCCAGGACGTGCTGGGTTATTCCGCGCTGCACGCGGGCATCGGGTTCATCCCTTTCGCGCTGGCATTGGGATTCGGGAACCTGCTGACCGCCCGCCTCGCGCCGTACATCGCGCCGAGGTGGCTGATCATCGGCGGCGGCATCTTCGTGTTGGGTGCCATGCTGTTCGGCTCCACCCTGACCCGCACCATCCCGTACTTCCCGGACCTTCTGTTGCCCATCGTGGTCGGGGGGTTCGGCATCGGCATCATCTCCGTGGTGCTGCCGCTGTGTGCGTTGGCCAATGTCGGCCCGCGGGAGATCGGCCCGATCAGCGCCATCACCTTGATGGCGCAAAACCTCGGCGGCCCGCTGGTGTTGGTGGTGATCCAGGCCGTGCAGATCTCCCGCACCCTCTATCTGGGCGGTACCACCGGACCGGTCGCGGACATGACGCCGGCCCAACTCGATGCCCTCGACCACGGCTACACCTACTCGCTGCTGTGGATCGCAGCCGTCGCCGTCCTGGTCGGAGCCAGCGCGCTGTTCATCGGATACAGCGCCAAGCAGATCGCGGCCGCGCAGCACACCCGCGAGGCGGTCGAGGCCGGCGAACTCTGAGAGGCAGGGGAGCAAGCATGATCCTCACCGCGTCGTCGATCATCACGATGAATCCCCGGCAGCCGCGCGCGCAGGCTGTCGCGGTCGACAGCGACTCGGGGGCAATCATCGCCGTCGGCACGCTTGCGGAGTGCCGCGCAGCCGCACCTGCGGCTGCCGTGCAGGACCTGGGCGCCGGTGTGCTCATGCCAGGCTTCATCCAGGCGCACGACCATCCGGTCCCCGCCGCGGTGCTCTGCGAACAGCCCGCGCACTGGATCGCACCGTTCGTGGGTTTTCCCACCTGGGCGGACGTCGAGGCGCTGTTCGCCCGGTTGCGCCGGGAAACCCCCGCAGGCCAGCCGCTGCTGTTCAACGGTCTGGACCGGCTGCTGCTGTCCATCCCGATGCCCAACCGGGCGAGCCTGGACAAGTACTTTCCCGACCATCCGGTGCTGATCTTCGACATCACCGGTCACGCCCTCTACTTCAATTCCCAGGCCACCGTGTTGTTCGGCTGGAAGGGCGCCACCCCGCCGCCGGACAAACCGGATGCCCGCTGGACCCGTCGGCCTGATGGCAGCGCCGGTGGTGTCGGCTACGAGACCCAGGCGACCCTGACGGCGCTGGCCGCATTCCTGCCTGGCGTGGTCCCTTCACCTCTGGTGAACCTCGGGGCGTGGTATTCCACTTTGGCGCGCAACGGATTCACCGCCGTCGGGGATCTGGGATTCATCAGTAAGCTGCGGGCCCCGATGCAGGAGTTGGCGGCGCTGCCCGACTGCCCGGTGCGCTACTCGCTATACCAGACCACCTACGACCAGGGTGCCCACGCGCAGATGGACTTCGGGGCCCTGTCCCCGATGATCCGGCGTATCGGCTACAAGATCTGGATGGATGGAAGCCCGTCGATCGGCACCGCCGCCATCAGCGTCCCGTATCTGGACTCCGATCGTGCCCGCATTGCCGACGTCCCGGTAGGTACCGCGCCGGGATTGTCGGTCCTGAACTACTCCGAAGACCAATTCCTTTCCCTCGTTGAGGAATTCGCCGACTCGGATACCCAGATTGCAACCCACATCAACGGCGACGCCGGTATCGACGTCGTCCTGGACGGCTACGAGCGGGCACTGGGCCGGCTGGGTCTGGCCGGTTCCGACCACCGCTGGCGGGTCGAGCACTTCTCCACCCCGACCCGCGAGCAGTGCATGCGGGCCGGGGGGCTGGGCGTCAGCGCCTCGATGTCGCCCTTCCAGTCGCTGTACTGGGGAGACCTCTACGACGGTGTGATCTTCGAGCCGTCCTACGGCGCGCGGTGGCAGCCCTACCGGGACGCCTATGACGGTGGGGTCCGGCCGACCTTCCACAATGACGGCTACCTGTCGCCTCCGCTGCCGTGGCTGAACATCCAGAACGCGGTGACCCGGCGCAGCGCGTCGGGTACCGTGCACGGGCCGGAGCAGGCGCTGTCGATGGACGAGGCTTTGCAGGCCCACACCATCAACGCCGCCTGGCAGCAGAAGCGGGACCGGGAGATCGGTTCCATCGAGGTCGGCAAGCTGGCCGATTTCGTCCTGCTCAATACCGACCCCTACGACGTCGACCCGTCCTGTCTGCAGGACACCATGCGGGTCACCGGGACCTGGTTGTCCGGCCGCCGCATTCGGCTCGACGATTTCATGGAGTCGGTCAAGGGTCTGGCTCGCCGCTACGACCTGACGCTGTTCAGCGGGGCCCAGCCGCATCAGTGCTGAAGCCCGCGGCCCGGGGTGGATAAGCTAGCCCGCTGTGATCACCCGCATGTCAGAGCTATTCCTGCGCACGCTGCGCGACGACCCGGCCGACGCTGAAGTTCCCAGCCACAAGCTGCTGATCAGGGCTGGTTACGTCCGGCCGATCGGGCCTGGTCTTTACAGCTGGTTACCGCTGGGACTGCGGGTGCTACGCAGGATCGAGGCCATCGTGCGCGAGGAGATGGTGGCCATCGGCGGCCAGGAGATCCTCTTCCCCGCACTGCTGCCGCGCGCCCCGTACGAGACGACCAACCGCTGGACTGAGTACGGCGACGGGGTCTTCCGGCTCAAGGACCGCCGGGACAACGACTACCTGCTCGGGCCGACCCACGAGGAACTGTTCACTCTGACGGTCAAGGGGGAGTACTCCTCCTACAAGGACTTCCCGGTGCTGCTGTTTCAGATCCAGACCAAGTACCGCGACGAAGCCAGGCCCCGGGCAGGCATCCTGCGCGGCCGGGAGTTCATCATGAAGGACTCCTACTCCTTCGACGTCTCCGACGACGGGCTGAAGGAGGTCTATCTGGCTCACCGGGACGCCTACCAGAAGATTTTCTCCCGCATGGCGATTCGCTACGTGGTGGTCTCGGCGGTGTCCGGGGCGATGGGCGGCAGTGCCTCCGAGGAGTTCCTGGCCGAAAGTGAGGTCGGTGAGGACACGTTCGTGCGGTGCGTGGAATCCGGATACGCCGCCAACGTCGAGGCGGTCACCACCGCGGTTCCCGATCCGCTGCCCGTCGACGGTCTGCCCGCCCCGGTGGTGCACGACACCGGGGACACACCGACCATCGCGGCGTTGGTCGAGTGGGCCAACGGGGCCGGATTGCCCCAGTTCGGCGGACGCCAGGTCACCGCTGCGGACACGCTGAAGAACGTTCTGCTGAAAGTCCGCGCCCCGGGCGGCGACTGGGAACTGCTCGCGATCGGCGTACCGGGCGACCGCGAGGTCGACGACAAGCGCCTCGGGGCGGCCCTCGACCCGGCCGAGTGCGCAATGCTCGACGACGCGGACTTCGCGCGCCACCCGTTCCTGAAGAAGGGATACATCGGTCCGAAAGCTTTGTTGGACAACGGCGTTCGCTACCTTGTCGACCCCCGGGTGGTTACCGGGACGTCGTGGATCACCGGTGCCGACGAGACCGGCAAGCATGTCGTCGGCCTGGTGGCCGGACGTGATTTCACCCCCGACGGCACCATCGAGGCCGCCGAGGTGCGCGACGGCGATCTCGCACCCGACGGTGCCGGACCGCTGGTGAGCGCCCGCGGAATCGAGATCGGACACATCTTCCAACTGGGCCGCAAGTACACCGACGCCTTCTCCGTCGATGTGCTCGGCGAGGACGGCAAGCCGGTCCGGTTGACCATGGGCTCCTACGGAGTCGGAGTGTCGCGGCTGGTGGCGGTGATTGCCGAGCAGCACCACGACGAGCTGGGCCTGCGCTGGCCCGCCTCGGTTTCGCCGTTCGACGTCCACGTGGTGATCGCCAACAAGGACTCCGATGCCCGGGCCGGCGCCCAGGCGTTGGCCGCCCAATTGGATTCCCGCGGTCTGGAAGTGCTGTTCGACGACCGCACAGCCTCACCCGGGGTCAAGTTCAAGGACGCCGAACTGCTCGGCGTGCCGTGGATCGTCGTGGTCGGCCGGGGATGGGCCGAAGGCAAGGTCGAATTGCGGAATCGATTCAGCGGCGAGAACAGGGAGATCCCCGTCGACGGCGCGGACGAATCGATCGTCGCCGCCCTCGCCGAGACCTGAGAACTGTTATTCGCTGCCGCCGGGGAAGGCTTCGGTCACCGGCCAGGCGCCCAGCACCTGGCGCCAGCGCGCGCCCAGCACCGCGCATTCGGTCAGCGCCGTCCCGGCGAACGCGCGGTCCTGTTCGGCAGTGTCATCCCCCGACGCCTGCTCGAGAACGGCCCGCCAGGCCACCGCACAGTCGCTTTCCATCCGGATCGCCAGTTTGGCGGCGTCGGCCGGCGAGTTCACCACGATCGGTAATTGGTACCCCACCGCCGGCAACGGGACTTTGATCGACTGCTCGTTCAGCAACGCCACCGCGGCTTCGCGCCGATCCCGATGCTCGGCCACTGCTCGGGAGACCAATTCGTTGTCGTCGGGCATGACGTGCGCCGAAACGATGCCGTAGCCGTAGATCGCCGCATGTTCGGCGGCTACCGCGTCGAACAGCGCTGCCGGTCCGGGATCCTCGGGCCGATCCGGATCGGGGGTTGGCTCGGCCGACGATGACGGGTCCGTTGACGGACTCGGGGACGGGGAGGGCGAAGTCACCCGGGCTTCCTCTCAGATGGGGGACTGACGGTGTCCGCTGACGGCGGGCCCGGTGGGATGATCGACGGCCCGGGGCCGGGCAGGCGACTCGCCGTGCCCTCGGGCAGATGACTTACCCCGCCGTCCGGGGCGGGCTTCCGTGGGGCCGCGGCCGGCAGGCCCACAGTGTAGGAGGCGGTGCAGGCCGCGGCGATGGAACCCATTAGGCCGGCCCGGTAACCCGACAAGGTCGGCACCAGCTTGGCCGCGCTCTCCGCCGACTTCTTCAGCGCGTCGGCGACGTCCCGGACACTGGGCGGCGGCCCCGGCTTGTCCGACGGCGCCGGGGTCGACGGGGTCGTCTGCGCGGTCTCGGTGGGTGTCGGTTTGCCCGCGGCTCGGGCCAGTTCCTCGACCAGTGCGGTGGCGTGTCGGGCGCGCAGGGCGGCGATCTCGCTGAGCGCTGGAACGGCGGCACGCGGGGCGGCCTTGGCCGCCGCGGTGGCCAGTTCACTGTCCCGGCGGGCAGCCTGTAGTTCGGCCTCCAGCGGATCTGGTTCGGGTGGCTTGGCAGGGCCGCACGCCGTGGCTGCGGTGCCGACGAGCGCGAGTGCCAGCAGTCCGCGGCCACCGCCGACCAGGACGCGTCGGCGGCTCAGCGGTGGCCCGGTGGTCGTCCGGGCGGAAATTGATTCGGGGTCGAGCACGCCAACATCCTGCCATTGCGCTCCCGGTTGCTGGCGTATCGTTGACACCCGGTAGGAACAACTCAAGATGAGGAGCGCGCCGTGACGCAACGGACCCCGGGTTCTTCATCGCGCCTGCCCGCCCCGGAACAGGTGACTGATCTGCTCGCTGCGGAGTTCGCCCGCGCCGGATACGAGATCGACGGCGTGGAGATCGACGAACACGCCCAGCCGCCGCGTATCCGAATCGTCGCCGACGGTGACACGCCGCTCGACTTGGATACGGTATCCGAGCTGTCTCGTGCCGCTTCGGTAGTGCTCGACACCATCGACACTCCGCCGTACGTACTGGAGGTCAGTTCCCCGGGAGTGGACCGCCCATTGACGGCGGAGAAGCACTTCCGCCGGGCCAGGGGCCGTCGCGTGGAGGTGTCACTGGACGACGGCAGCGCGGTGACGGGCCGGCTAGGGACAACCAAGGACGGGGTGGCCGAGCTCGTGGTGCGGACCGGCGGCGGCTGGGAAGTTCGCCGGCTATCGCTGGACGAGATTCGGAAAGCCGTTGTACAGGTGGAGTTCTCGCCGCCCAACGCCAAGGAACTCGAGCTGGTCGGCGGAGCGGAGTCGATACGTACAGAGACAACGGAGGCCGGGGCATGAACATCGACATGGGTGCACTGCATGCGATCGAGGTCGACCGCGGAATACCGGTCGACGAACTGCTCGACACCATCAAATCGGCTCTGCTGACCGCCTACCGCCACACCGAGGGCCATCAGCCGGACGCCCGCATCGAGATCGACCGCAAGAGCGGCGTGGTCCAGGTGATCGCGCGGGAAACCGACGAGGACGGCAACCTCATCAGCGAATGGGACGACACCCCCGAAGGCTTCGGCCGGGTGGCCGCCACGACCGCCCGCCAGGTGATGCTGCAGCGATTCCGCGACGCCGAGAACGAACGGGTATTCGGCGAGTTCTCCGCCCGAGAAGGCGACATCGTCGCCGGCGTGGTGCAGCAGAACACCCGCGAAAATCTCCGCGGCAACGTGGTGGTGCGGCTGGGCACCGAGGCCAAGGGTTCGGAGGGCACGATCCGTCCCGCCGAGCAGGTCCCTGGCGAGAACTACGAGCACGGGGAACGGCTGCGCTGCTACGTGGTGGGGGTCACCCGGGGCACCCGCGAGACCCGCATCGAGCTGTCCCGGACCCATCCCAACCTGGTCCGCAAGCTCTTCTCGCTGGAAGTGCCCGAGATCGCCGAGGGCTCGGTGGAGATCGTCGCAGTGGCCCGGGAGGCCGGCCACCGCTCCAAGATCGCGGTGCGCTCCAAAGTCGCGGGCCTCAATGCGAAGGGCGCCTGTATCGGACCGATGGGTCAGCGTGTTCGCAACGTGATGAGTGAACTGTCCGGCGAGAAGATCGACATCATCGACTACGACGAGGACCCCGCCCGGTTCGTCGCCAACGCCCTGTCTCCCGCCAAGGTGGTGTCGGTGCAGGTGGTTGACGCCGCGGCGCGCGCCGCCCGGGTGATCGTGCCCGACTTCCAGCTCTCCCTGGCGATCGGCAAGGAAGGCCAGAATGCCCGGCTGGCCGCCCGGCTGACCGGGTGGAGGATCGATATCCGCAGCGACGCGGCCGGCCCCGAGGCCGGTCCCGAGTCGCCCGGCGCACCTGGGAGCGCGGCCCGGCAGCCGTAAGCGTCGAGACGTGGTTCGGACCACTGCCGCGGTGACGTAGACTGACCTGTGATCCAGCGCGAGACTCCGGCCGCTGGTGCGCGTCCGGTTCGGACGTGCATCGGGTGTCGGAAACGAGAGTTGGCCGTCGAACTGCTCCGGATGGTGGCCGTGCCGACGGGGACCGGCCAGTCGGCCGTCACCGTCGATACAGCACGTTCACTGCCGGGCCGGGGGGCGTGGTTGCACCCCGACGATCGTTGCCTGTCGGCAGCGATCCGGCGGCGAGCCTTCGGCCGAGCGCTGCGCATCGCCGGTACACCGGAAACAGCCGCGGTGGTCGAGCATCTTGCGACGCTCGCACACCCGGGAGAGAACAGGTAGCGAAGAACATGAGCACACCGTGAAGTCCCGATGACCATGCGTCATAGCTAACCCGAGGCGCGGCGCCTACCACCGCTGTCGCCTCCCAGACAGGAGATGTAGTGGCAGGTAAGGCCCGCGTGCACGAG
>CAZRFC010000148.1:0-9790 GCA_964598975.1 uncultured Mycobacterium sp.
ATGATGTCGTCGAGTTTCTCAAGCATCAGCACGATCTGATCAAGCACAAGTTCGACGAGGTGCTGGTTGCCGATGGCATCGAGGCCCGTCACCGGGCGTTCGCCGAACTGCGTCAACTGCTTGCGGTTCATGAAAACGCCGAGGAAAAGGTCATCCACCCACGGGCACGTCTAGAGATCGCCGATGGCGACAGCGTGGTCGGCGCCCGCATGGCCGAGGAACGAGCCGCCAAGGAACGCCTCGCCCAACTCGAGACGATGGACATCGGGTCAGCCGCGTTCCTTGACGCCCTCACCGGTTTCCGCGATGCGGTACTGCGGCACGCGGTTCGCGAAGAGGACGAGGAGTTCGTCACATTGCGGGCCGAGCTAAGCGCCGAGGAACTCAAAAACCTCGCCAATGCGGTTCGCGCCGTCGAAGCGACGGATGTGATCAACGCCGTGCCCGAATAGAGATCAGTTCGCGACACACCGGATCGGCCATCGCAGTCACAGCCGTAACACCAGGCACACTGGTCACTACCAATGTGACAGCCTGGAGGGTGGGCACCGTGTACCGAGTTTTTGAAGCACTGGACGAGTTGGGCGCGATCGTCGAGGAAGCCCGCGGTGTGCCGATGACGGCCGGCTGCGTGGTTCCCCGTGGTGACGTTCTCGAACTGATCGACGACATCAAAGACGCCATCCCCGGCGAACTCGACGACGCCCAGGACGTGCTGGACGCCCGCGACACCATGCTGCGGGAGGCCAAGGACCACGCCGAAAGCACCGTCGCCAACGCCAATGCCGAGGCAGACTCGCTGGTCAGCCATGCGCGCGCCGAAGCCGACCGGATGCTCGCCGACGCCAAGTCCCAGGCAGACCGCATGGTCGCCGAGGCCCGTCAGCACAGCGAGGGGATGGTCGCCGAGGCCCGCGACGAGGCGGCGCGGCTGTCCGCGGCGGCCAAGCGGGACTACGAAGCCGCCACCAGCCGGGCCAAGGCCGAAGCCGATCGCCTGGTCGAGAACGGCAACATCTCCTACGAGAATGCCGTTCAGGAAGGCATCAAGGAACAGCAGCGCCTGGTCTCGGCGACCGAGGTGGTGCAGTCGGCCAACGCAGAGGCCACCCGCCTCATTGACTCCGCTCACGCCGAGGCCGATCGCTTGCGCGGCGAGTGCGACATCTACGTCGACAACAAACTGGCCCAGTTCGAGGAGTACCTCAACGGCACGCTGCGCTCGGTGAGCCGCGGCCGCCACCAGCTCCGCACGGCGGCCGGGACCCACGACTACGCGCAGCACTAGCAGCCGTCCTCGGGTCGGCGCGTCCGCGTCGTAGGATCGCCGTATGGCATCCGGGAGTAAGCGGCTTCCGCACGCGGGAGCTGACCGCCGTTCGCCGCTCACGCTCGACGTCTCCAGTCTCGGCCGCCGTCCCGGTGCCATGCAGGAGGTTCGGCAGACGGTGCCCAGCCCCGCGCGAATCGGCTTGGACCTCATCGCAATCGAGGCCGGTGCGCAACTGGACCTGGATCTGAGACTGGAGTCGGTATCCGAGGGCGTCCTGGTCTCGGGCACGGTGCACGGGCCCACCCGCGGGGAATGTTCGCGTTGTCTGGAACCGGTCACCGGCGAGGTCGAGATCGCGCTGACCGAGTTGTTCGCCTATCCGGACAGCCTGACCGAGTCGACCACCGAGGACGACGAGGTCGGCCACGTTGTCGACTCGTGCGTCGACCTCGAGCAGCCGATCACCGATGCCGTCGGTCTGGCCTTGCCGTTCGCCCCGATGTGCAGGGAGGACTGCCCCGGGCTGTGCCCGGTGTGCGGGGTGGCACTCACCGGCGCCGGCCCTGACCACAGCCACGAGCAGATCGATCCCCGCTGGGCCAAATTGGCAAACCTGCTGCCTCCCGACGGGAATCCGAGATGACCCGACAGGCGCTGCTCGACGCGTTGGGCGCCGAGCTTCCCGACGACCTGCTGACCTTGGCCCTCACCCATCGCAGCTACGCCTACGAGCACGGCGGGCTGCCCACCAACGAGCGGCTGGAACTACTGGGCGATGCGGTGCTCGGTCTGGTGATCGTCGAGGAGCTTTTCCGCCGGCATCCGGACAACTCGGAAGGCGACCTGGCCAAACTTCGCAATAGCATCGTCAACAGCCACGCGCTTGCCGGGGTGGCCCGGGAACTCACCGACGACGGACTGGGGGAGTACCTGCTGCTGGGCCGCGGTGAGATCAACACCGGCGGGCACAGCAAGGGCAGCATTCTGGCCGACACGCTCGAGTCGCTGCTCGGCGCGGTCTATCTTCAGCACGGCCTGGAGGGCGCGCGGCGCGTCATTCTGCGACTCTTCGACGAACTCCTCGACACCGCCCCGACCCTGGGCGCGGCGCTGGAATGGAAGTCCAGCCTGCAGGAGTTGACCGCCTCCCGCGGCCTCGGCGTCCCACGCTACGAGGTCACCTCCGAGGGGCCCGACCACGACCGCCGATTCTCCGCGGTCGTCTACGTCAACGGCGAACCGTACGGAAGCGGCGTGGGCCGGTCGAAGAAGACCGCCGAGACCGACGCCGCCGCCCAGGCCTGGACGGCTCTCGACGCGGAGCGATCCGCCGAAACCGTCACCGAATCAGAACTGGATGCCTGAACTTCCCGAGGTCGAGGTAGTGCGCCGCGGCCTGCAGGCACACCTCGCCGGTAAGTCCATCACGGCGGTCCGGGTGCACCATCCGCGCGCGGTGCGTCGCCACGAGGCCGGGGCGGCTGACCTGACCGCCCGACTGCTCGGCGCGAACATCGACGGCACCGACCGGCGCGGCAAGTATCTGTGGCTCATTCTGGACGATGACACCGCTTTGGTCGTCCACCTCGGGATGAGCGGCCAGATGCTGCTCGGCCCCATCGCAAAGGCCGACCACCTGCGCATCGCCGCGGTCCTTGACGACGGCACGGCGCTGAGCTTCGTCGACCAGCGCACGTTCGGCGGGTGGCAGCTGGCCGATCTAATCACTGTGGACGGCAGCCGCCTGCCGGCCCCCGTCGCCCATATCGCCCGGGATCCGCTGGATCCCCGGTTCGACCGTGACGCGGTAGTGAATGTGTTGCGCCGCAAGCATTCTGAGATCAAACGACAGCTGCTAGACCAGACCGTGGTGTCGGGGATCGGAAACATCTATGCCGACGAGGCGCTGTGGCGGGCGGAGGTCAACGGCGCGCGCATCGCCGAGAAGCTGACCCGTCGCCAACTCGGGCTGGTGCTCGACAGCGCCGCCGAAGTGATGCGGGAGGCGTTGAAGGAAGGCGGAACCTCCTTCGACTCGCTGTACGTCAATGTCAACGGTCAATCGGGATACTTCGACCGTTCCCTCAACGTCTATGGCCGCGAAGACCGCAACTGCCGCCGCTGTGGTGCGGTGATCCGACGGGAGAAGTTCATGAACCGTTCTTCGTTCTACTGCCCGGTCTGCCAGCCCCGGCCGCGGGTCCGCCGGTAATCTCTGCCGAGACTGAAGTAGTGGCGGGATTTCCCGCGTTTTTCCGCCCAGGTTTCCGCCTCGGCGAGAAGTCAGGGAAGAGTCAGGATGGGGTCATGACCGAACCGACAACAGCCCTCTGGGTGGAACGCACCGGCGTCCGCCGCTACACCGGACGCAGCAGCCGCGGGGCGCAGGTGCTGATCGGCTCGGTGACCGATGAGGGTGTCTTCACCCCGGGCGAACTCCTGAAGATCGCCTTGGCCGGCTGCAGCGGACTGTCCAGCGACCAGCCGCTCCGGCGCCGCCTCGGCGACGACTATCCAGCCGTCATACGCGTCTCCGGGGACGCCGACCGCGACAACGAGCGCTATCCACTGCTCACCGAAAAGCTCGAGATCGACCTCTCCTCGCTGACGCCCGAGGAGCGGGACCGACTGATGCTGGTGGTCGGCAGGGCCATCGACCAGGTCTGCACCGTCGGGCGCACGCTGAAGGCCGGCACCGATATCACCTTCGACGTCGTCGCCCCCGAGCCCGACCATGAATGAGGAGATCCGGCTCACCGCCTGGGTGCACGGCCACGTCCAGGGGGTTGGTTTCCGGTGGTGGACCCGATCGCGGGCGCTTGAACTGGGCCTTGCCGGCTATGCCGCCAACCAGTCGGACGGCCGCGTGCTGGTGGTCGCTCAGGGTCCGCGACAGGCCTGCGAACAACTGCTGGCCCTGCTGCGTGGTGGCACCACCCCCGGCTCGGTGGACACCGTCGTTGCGGATTTCGATGCGGCCGGGGATCCCATCGCGGGTTTCCGCGAGCGCTAAACCCCCGGGGGTATAGTCGTCGGCAGAAGCACCGCCATCGCTCAGGAGGACCCCATGCAGGACACCGCAGCGCCCCACGTCATCCCGCTCGATTCCAGTGGACTGGGAGACCGCAGCTACATCGCCCATGACGGCTCGGCGGCCCTCGTCGTGGATCCCCAGCGTGACTACGACCGCATCGAGGAACTCCTCGCCGAGCACGGCCTCACACTGACCCACGTCGCCGAGACCCACATCCACAACGACTACGTCACCGGCGGCCTGGAACTGGCCCGCCGGCACGGCGCCACCTACATCGTGCCCGGCGACGTAGAGCTGTCCTACCAGGCGACGGCGGTGCGCGACGGCGACTCCTTCACCGTCGGCGACATGACGGTCGACGTGATCCACACCCCCGGGCACACGCCGCACCACATTTCCTTCGCGGTGCGAAAGGGCGATCACCTCGGCGCGGTGTTCACCGGCGGTTCTCTGCTGTACGGCAGCGTCGGCCGCCCCGACCTCGTTGCCCCGGACCTGGCCGTCAAGCAGGCCCACGACCAGTGGCATTCGGTGCGCCGCCTGGCTGAGACCCTTGACGACGAGACCCCGATCTACCCCACGCACGGCTTCGGATCCTTCTGCGCGGCGACCCAGGCCCAGGGGCTTTCGTCCACCATCGGCAACGAGAAGACGATCAACCCCGCACTCACCGAAGCGGAGGAGGAGTTCGTCGCCAACCTGCTGGCCGGTCTCGACGTCTTTCCCGCCTACTACGCGCACATGGGGCCGGCCAATGCCGCGGGCCCCCGCGACGTCGACCTCGCGATGCCCGAGCAGGCCGACCCCGCGGTCCTTCGCGACCGCATCAACCGCGGCGAGTGGGTCGTCGACCTGCGCTCCCGGAAGGTCTTCGCAGTCGGGCACGTCCCCGGCGCGGTGAACTTCGACCTCGACGGGGCCTTCATCAATTATCTGGCCTGGATGATGCCCTGGGGCACCCCGGTGACCCTGCTGGGTTCGACCCCAGAGCAGGTCCATGCCGCCCATCGGGAACTGGTTCGAGTCGGAATCGACAATGCCGTCGGCCAGGCCTCCGGCGGCTTGGACTCCTGGTTGGACGACCCTGCCGCGGCGCAGCGCCTGGAGCAGGTCGACTTCCACGGACTGGCGGCGGCGCTGGCCGCCGACGAGGACGTCGTCGTGATCGACACCCGGCAGGTCCTGGAGTGGGAGGCCGGCCACGTCGACGGCGCCGTCTTCATCCCGTTCTACGACATCGCCGATCGTCTGCCCGAGATCCCGCGGGACAAGCCGGTCTACGTCTACTGCGGCTCGGGCTACCGGGCTGCCGCGGTGGCCTCCCTGCTGCAGCACAACGGGTTCACCAACATCGTGCATGTCGACGACGATTTCGCCGATGCCGCCACCGCAGGGCTGACAATCGTGGCCGAGGAAGCCCCGCGGCGCGAACCGGGCTGGACCTGGATTGCCTCGCGTGCCACCGTGCGGGAGTACAACCCACGCTCGGCGGCCGACACCCGCAGCTGACGGGCCCGCCGGTACGCTGACCCGACGTGTACCTCAAGAGTCTGACGCTGAAGGGCTTCAAGTCCTTCGCCTCGTCGACGACTCTGCGGTTCGAACCAGGCATCACCTGCGTCGTCGGCCCCAACGGCTCCGGCAAATCCAACGTCGTCGACGCCCTGACCTGGGTGATGGGTGAGCAGGGCGCCAAGACTCTGCGCGGCGGCAAGATGGAGGACGTCATCTGCGCCGGCACCTCGTCGCGGGCCCCGTTGGGTCGCGCCGAGGTGACGTTGACCATCGACAACTCCGACAATGCCCTGCCCATCGAGTACTCCGAGGTGTCGATCACCCGCCGCATGTTCCGCGACGGGGCCGGGGAGTACGAGATCAACGGCAACAGCTGCCGGCTCCTCGACATCCAGGAACTGCTGAGTGACTCCGGTATCGGCCGCGAGATGCACGTCATCGTCGGTCAGGGCCGGCTGTCCCAGATCCTGGAGTCACGGCCGGAGGACCGGCGGGCCTTCATCGAGGAAGCCGCCGGGGTGCTCAAGCACCGCAAGCGCAAGGAGAAGGCGCTGCGCAAGCTCGACGCCACCTCCGCCAACCTGGCCCGGCTGACCGACCTCACCACTGAGCTGCGACGGCAACTCAAGCCGCTGGGCCGACAGGCCGAGGTTGCCCGTCGGGCGCAGACCATCCAGGCCGATCTGCGTGACGCCCGGCTGCGGCTGGCCGCCGACGACCTGGTCACCCGCCGGGCGGAGTTCGCCGGAGCCGACGACATCGAGACGACCCTGCGCCGTGAGCACGACGAGGCCGCCGCCCGGTTGACCCAGGCCGCCGAACAGTTGGCGGCGCACGAGGCGGCGGTGGCGTCGCTGTCGGAGCGCACCGACGCCGCCCAGCAGACCTGGTTCCGGCTCTCGGCTCTCTCGGAGCGGGTCAGCGCTACGTGCCGCATCGCCAGTGAGCGCGCGCAGTACCTGGATACCGAGCAGACCGCCACTTCCGGACCCGATCCCGACGAATTGGATGCCCAGGCCGATCAGGTCGCCGAGCAGGAGCGCGCACTGCTGTCCGAGTTGGAGGCGGCCCGCGGCCGGCTGGAGTCGGCCCGCGCCGAACTCGCTGAAAAGGAGCGGGCGGCAACCGAAGCCGAGCGCGCTCACCTGGCGGCGGTTCAGGCCGAAGCCGACAGGCGGGAGGGCTTGGCAAGGCTGGCGGGCCAGGTTGAGACCGGCCGCGCCCGGGTCGAGTCCATCGACGAAGGGGTCGCCCGGCTTTCGGCGGCCATCGAGGAGTCCGCCGCCCGCACCGAGCAGGCCAAGGCCGAGTTCGAGACGGTGCAGAGCCGGGTCGGTGAACTCGACCAGGGAGAGGTCGGGCTCGACGAACACCACGACCGGACCGTCGCTGCCCTGCGCCTGGCCGACGAACGGGTCGCCGAACTGCAAACCGCCGAACGCGCCGCCGAACGCGAGGTGGCGTCGCTGCAGGCCCGCATCGACGCGCTCGCCGTCGGTTTGGAGCGCAAAGACGGCGGCGCGTGGCTGGTGCAAAATCGTGGTGGCGCAGGACTTCTCGGCACCGTCCCCAAACTGGTCCGGGTCCATCACGGTTATGAGGCACCGCTGGCGGCGGTGCTGGGCGCAGCGGCGGATGCCGTTGCCGCCGACGACTTCAGTGCGGCCCGCTCCGCGGTGCAGGCGCTCAAGGACGCTGACGGCGGCCGCGCGGCGATCGTGCTCGCCGATTGGCCGACGCCACCCCGCCAGGACGGCGGGCCGCTTCCCAACGGCGCCCGCTGGGCGATCGACCTGGTCGAAGCCCCGCCCCGACTACAGGGCGCCATGATCGCGATGCTGGCCGGCGTCGCGGTGGTCGAAGACCTCGCGGCCGCCCTTGAGTTGGTTTCCGCGCGTCCCTCGCTGCGGGCGGTCACCCGCGACGGCGACCTGGTGGGGGCGGGTTGGGTGGACGGCGGTTCGGATCGCAAACCCAGCACGCTGGAGATCGCCGGGGCCATCGAGCAGGCCCGCACCGAACTGGCTGCCGCCGAGACCCGGGTCGCCGAACTGGCCGCCGCGCTGGCCGGTGCGCTAACCGAACAGGCCAACCGGCAGGACGCCGCCGAACAGGCGCTGGCGGCCCTCAACGAATCCGATGCCGCCATCTCGGCGATCTACGAACAACTGGGCCGGCTCGGCCAGGAAGTCCGCACCGCCGAGGAGGAGTTCCGGCGGATTACGGCTCAGCGCAACGAACTCGAGGCCGGCCGCGAACAGGCCATCGAAGAACTGGGCGCCCTCGAAGCCAGACTGCAGGGCGCGCAGCAGACCCAGACGGTCGTCGAAAACTCGCCGGGGGAGCGTCAGCAGATTCAGGCCGCCGCCGAAGCCGCCCGCGGCACCGAGGTCGAGGCCCGGCTGACCGTCCGTACCGCCGAGGAGCGCGCGAATGCGGTTCGGGGAAAGGCGGATTCACTGCGACGCGCAGCCGTGGCTGAACGCGAAGCGCGGGTGCGCGCACAGCAGGCTCGGGCCGCCCGCCAGCACGCCGCCGAAGTGGCCGCCGCCGTCGCCGAGAGCGGCCGAAGGGTCGCCGTTCACCTCAGCGGTGTGGTCGCGGCGGCCTCCCGATCCCGCGATCGCCTCGCCGCCGAACGCCAGCAGCGGGCCACCGCCATGGTCGCCGTCCGCGAAGAAGTGGCTGCGCTCACTACCCGGATCGCTGCGCTGACCGACTCGCTGCACCGCGACGAGGTAGCCAAAGCGCAGGCGGCCATGCGCATCGAACAGCTGGAGCAGACCGTCCTGGAGCAGTTCGGCATGGCCGGTGACGACCTCATCGCCGAATACGGTCCGCAGGTGGAATTGCCGCCGTCGGAGCTTGAGGTGGCCGAATACGAGCAGGCCCGTGAACGCGGCGAGCAGGTCACCGCGCCGGCACCCATGCCGTTCGACCGGACCACCCAGGAACGCCGAGCCAAACGTGCCGAACGCGAACTCAATGAACTCGGACGGGTCAACCCGTTGGCGCTCGAGGAGTTCGCCGCACTGGAGGAGCGCTACAACTTCCTGTCCACCCAACTCGAAGACGTCAAGGCCGCCCGCAAAGACCTCCTCGACGTCATCTCCGATGTGGACGCCCGCATCCTGCAGGTCTTCACCGAGGCCTACGCCGACGTGGAGCGGGAGTTCTCCCAGGTCTTCGCCGCGCTCTTCCCGGGCGGTGAGGGGCGGCTGCTCCTGACCGACCCCGGCGACATGCTGACCACCGGGGTGGAGGTGGAGGCGCGCCCGCCCGGCAAGAAGGTCAAGCGGCTGTCCTTGCTCTCCGGTGGCGAGAAGTCGCTGACCGCGGTTGCCATGCTGGTTGCGATCTTCCGGGCCCGGCCTTCACCGTTCTATGTGATGGACGAGGTCGAGGCGGCCCTCGACGACGTCAACCTGCGCCGCCTGATCGGCCTGTTCGAACAACTGCGCTCCCAATCGCAGCTGATCGTCATCACCCACCAGAAGCCGACCATGGAAATCGCCGACGCCCTCTACGGCGTCAGCATGCAGGGCGACGGCATCACACAGGTCATCTCCCAGCGGATGCGCGGCGAGAACCTGGTCCCCAGCAACGCGTCCTAGCCGATTCGGGCGCGGCCATCGCCACCCAGCGACGACGAGCGCGCCGAAATCACCCCTTGACGCCGATGCGGCGCAGTTCGGCGATGTCGCCGGCACCGCAGCAGTGCAGGCAGACCCGCAGTTCCTCGATGAAAGCGCCCAGGGTGTCGACCACCGCGGAGGACGACTCGATGGCCGGGGCCAGCAGCGGCCGGGCCATCGCCACCACCTCGGCGCCCAAAGCCAGGGCCTTGGCCGCGTCCATACCGGTGCGGATCCCGCCGGAGGCGACCAGTGGCATCCCCGGCAGGGTGCGACGCACCTCCATCAGCGCCTGAGCGGTCGGGATGCCCCAGTCGGCGACCGCCGGATAGC
>CAZRFC010000149.1:0-9064 GCA_964598975.1 uncultured Mycobacterium sp.
CGGGAGGCCCACGAAGAGGCCGGCCTCATCGCCGCGCACATCGACGTACGGACCACCGTTGTCACCGCCCGGGTGTCCGCCTTCGGCGGCGGTACGTGGACCTACACCACGGTCGTCGCCGATGCCCCTGAGCTTCTGGTCACGGTGGCCAACCGGGAGAGCACCGAACTGCGGTGGGTGCCCGAGGCCGAGGTCACCGACCTTCCCCTGCACCCGGCCTTCGAGAAGAGTTGGCCCAGGCTGCGTACCGGCGTCGAGGTTCCCGACCACGATTGCCGGCTGGAACTGCCCCACACCGTGGTGTTCGACGAGTTCTTCGCCTGGTGCAGCCCCGCCGGGATCAGTCCAGCGCGGCGCTGAGTCGCTGCGCCGCCGCTCCCGGGTCGGCTGCCTCGGTGATCGCGCGCACCACCACGATGCGCCGCGCGCCGGCCTCGAGGACCTCCTCGACGCGCCGTTCGTCGATGCCGCCGATGGCGAACCACGGCTTGTCGGAATTCATCGACGCGACAGCCCGTACCAGATCCAGCCCCGGTGCCGGTCGCCCCGGCTTGGTCGGGGTCGGCCAGCACGGGCCCACACAGAAGTAACCGACGTCCTCCATCAGTGCGCGGGCCGCTTCGCCGGTCTCGTGGGTGGATCGGCCGATGATGGTGTCCGGTCCGACGATCTCGCGGGCCACGTCCAACGGAAGGTCGTCCTGGCCCAGATGCAGCACATCGGCCCCGGCGGCGCGCGCGATGTCGGCGCGGTCGTTGACGGCGACAAGTGCGCCGTGACGCCTCGCGGCGTCGGTGAGGATCTCCAAGGCGGCCAGTTCGCCGCCCGCCTCCAGTGGGCCGAAGCGCTGCTCGCCGGGTGAGCCCTTGTCCCGCAGTTGGATGATGTCGACGCCGCCGGCGAGGACCGCGTCGGCGAACTCGGACAGGTCGCCGCGCTCCCGTCGGGCGTCGGTGCAGAGATAAAGCCGGGCCGTCGCGAGGCGGGAGCGCAGTTCGTGCACACCGCGACGGTAGCCGCTAGCGTGGTTGATCGACACGGGAGTCCCGGGAAGCGAGAAGACCATGCCGGAGACGCTGGCCGTCGTCGGGGGCGGCGTCATCGGTCTTGCGGTGGCTCGTCGAGCCGCCCAGGCCGGGTTGGCGGTGCGGGTCCATCGCACCGCTGAACAGGGTTCGTCGTGGGTTGCCGGCGGGATGCTCGCTCCGCACAGCGAGGGCTGGCCCGGCGAGGAACGGTTGCTGCAGATCGGTCTGGAATCGCTGAAGCTTTGGCGCGGGGGCTTCTTGGACGGGTTGCCCGACGATGTGCTGACCGCGCGGGAGTCGTTGGTGGTGGCGGTCGATCGCGCTGACGCGGCCGATCTGGCAACAGTGGCCGAGTGGCTGGCCGCCCGGGGCCACCCGGTGACGATGACGAACTCCGCCCGCGACGTCGAACCCCTCCTGGCCCAGGGCATTCGGCACGGCTTCCTCGCCGTCGAAGAGTTGGCCGTCGACAACCGGCGATTCCTCCGGGCACTCCAGGAGGATTGTGGACGACTCGGGGTGCGCTGGGCAGGGCCGGTCGATCGACTTGAGGACGTCCGCGAGGGCGCCGACACCGTGGTGATCGCCAACGGTATCGACGCCCCGCGGTTGTGGCCGGGTCTGCCGGTGCGTCCGGTGAAGGGCGAAGTGCTGCGGTTGCGCTGGCGCCCCGGGTGCCTGCCCGTACCACAACGGGTGATCCGGGCGCGGGTGCATGGCCGGGCGGTTTACCTGGTGCCGCGCGCGGACGGGGTGGTGGTCGGAGCAACTCAGTACGAGCACGGCCGCGACACCGCCCCCTCGGTCAGCGGGATACGGGAACTGCTCGACGACTCCTGCACCGTGCTGCCCGCCCTGGGGGAATACGAGGTAGCCGAATGCGCGGCCGGGTTGCGGCCGATGACGCCGGACAACGTTCCGCTGGTGGGCCGTCTGGACGGACACACCCTGGTCGCCGCCGGGCACGGCCGGTCCGGCTTCCTGCTGGCGCCGTGGACGGCCGAACGGATCCTTGCCGAGCTTCGGGTCGGGGTGACCGCGTGAGAGTCACCGTCAACGGCGACGAGATGCAGGTCGACGACCACACCACGATCGCAGATCTGCTGGGCCGGTTGGGTTTTCCGGACAAGGGGGTCGCGGTAGCGGTGAACTGGGCGGTGCTGCCGCGTTCGGACTGGGGCCGGTCGGTCCCGGACGGCGCGCAGGTGGAGGTCGTGACGGCGGTGCAGGGTGGTTGACCCCGACGCGCTGACCATCGCGGGCCGCAGCTTCGAATCCCGATTGATCCTGGGCACCGGGGGTGCACCCAACCTGACGGTTCTGGAGGAAGCATTGGTGGCCTCCGGAACCGAGCTGACTACGGTGGCGATCCGTCGCGTCGACGCCGACAGCGGTACCGGGGTGCTCGACCTGCTCACCCGCCTGCAGATCACTCCGCTGCCCAACACCGCCGGCTGCCGCACCGCCGACGAAGCGGTGCTCACCGCCCGACTGGCCCGCGAGGCGCTGCAGACCGAGTGGGTGAAATTGGAGGTCATCGGAGACGACCGCACCCTGCTGCCCGATCCCGTCGAACTGGTGCGTGCCGCCGAACAACTGGTGGACGATGGCTTCGTCGTGCTGCCTTACACCAACGACGACCCGGTGCTCGCCCGTCGGCTCGAGGACACCGGATGCGCAGCGGTGATGCCATTGGGGTCGCCGATCGGCACCGGCCTTGGCATCTCCAACCCGCACTTCATCGAGATGATCGTGGCCGCCGCCGGTGTGCCGGTGATCCTCGATGCGGGAATCGGCACCGCCAGCGATGCCGCCCTGGCGATGGAATTGGGCTGTGATGCAGTACTTCTGGCCACCGCGGTGACCAGGGCCGCTGATCCGCCCGCGATGGCAGCGGCGATGGCGGCGGCCGTCACCGCCGGACACCTGGCCCGCCACGCCGGCCGGATCCCCAAGCGGTTCTGGGCGCAGGCGTCCAGCCCGAGCCCGCAGTGAGCCGGGATTCGATCCGATACGTCGCGCTGGGCAGTTCGATGGCGGCCGGCCCCGGCATCCCTCCGCGTGCAACGAATTCGCCCCGGCGTGCGATGCGGTCAGCGCGCAACTATCCGCATCTGATCGCCGGATATCTCGATGCCGACCTCGTCGACGTCACCTACTCCGGCGCGACCACCGCGCATGTACTGAGGGAGCGTCAGCACGGCGCGCCCCCGCAGATCGACGCGTTGGACGGGACCGAGGACCTGGTGACCATCACCGTCGGCGGGAACGACGTCGGCTACGTTCCACTCCTGTTCGCCGCGACGCAGCCCCGGATTCTCCGGCGCCTGCCGGTGATCGGGCCTTCGATGCGGGCCCTGCTGGATCCGGGGGCGCGCGAACAGGCCCTTGGCCGGATCGCCGAATCGCTGCATGACGTGGGTGCGGCGTTGCGGGCTCGAAGCCCCCGAGCGACGGTGCTGTTCGTGGACTATCTGACGGTTCTGCCGCCGTCCGGAACGCCGGCGCCACCGCTGCTCGAACCGGAGGCTGATCTTGCCCGACACGTCGCCGATCGGCTCGCGGCCGCAACGGCCCAGGCCGCCAAGGCCAGCGGATGCGAGGTGATCGGAGCCGCGCGCGCCAGCCGCGACCACCACGCCTGGTCGAACCGGCCGTGGACGGTCGGTGCGGGCTCGTTCCTGCCGGGCCGACCCACGCCGTTTCACCCGAATTCCGACGGCATGGCCGCGGTGGCGGATCTCGTTGTTGCCCGGGTCGGCGATGGCGGCAGGCAGGCGGGTCCTTACGTCTAACCTGGTTCGGTGATGCGAACAACACGCGTCGCGGCAGTGTGCCTCGTCCTTGTCGCCTCGGCGCAGGGTTGCACCAGGGCCGCTGACAGTGCCCAGCCCGTTGTTGAGAACAAGGCCGCCAAACAATTCGCGACGCAGTTGCGTGACCGGACGACCATCGAGGCGATGACCGGTCATCTGACCAAGTTGCAGGACATCGCGAACTCCCACGGCGGCACCCGGGCCATCGGTACTCCCGGCTATGAGGCCAGCGTGGACTATGTCGTCGAGTCGCTGCGCGCCAAGGGTTTCGATGTTGAGACACCCGAGTTCCAGACCCGGGTCTTCAAACACGGCGACCCAACACTGACGGTGGGCGGCGACACCGTCAAAGCCGGCGTGCTGCGGTACAGCGGCGGCACCCCGCCGGAAGGGGTCAGCGGCCCGATGGTCGCCGCCCCGGCCGATGACACGCCGGGATGCGCGCCGGTCGACTACGACGGCTTGCCGGTTAAGGGGGCCGTCGTCCTAGTGGACAGGGGCAGCTGCCCATTCGCCGAAAAGCAGTCAATCGTGGCGAAACTGGGTGCGGTCGGCATGGTCGTCGCCGACAATGTCGACGAGGAGAAGATGGGAGGTACCTTGGGCGAGAACACCAGTGTCACCATCCCGGTCGTCAGCGTCTCCAAGGCCGACGGTGCCCGGCTGCGCGCCGCACCCGGCCCGACCACCATCAAACTCGATGCGACGACGACGGCCATCTCGGCGCGAAATGTCATCGCCCAGACCAAGACCGGGTCACCGCAGAACGTCATCGTGGTCGGCGGGCACCTGGACAGCGTCCCCGAAGGTCCCGGCATCAACGACAACGGCTCCGGTGTCGCGGCCGTGCTGGAGACCGCCCTGCAACTCGGCAGCGAACCCGCCATCAACAACGCCGTCCGTTTCGGGTTCTGGGGTGCCGAGGAGGTCGGCATCGTCGGATCCAAGAAATACGTCGCGTCACTGAACGCAGAACAACTGAAAGATATCGCCCTCTACCTGAATTTCGACATGCTCGGATCGCCGAACCCCGGCTACTTCACCTACGACGGCGACCAATCCACTGCCCCCGGTCGTGACCAGCATCCGCCGCGTGTTCCCGAGGGCTCGGCCGGAATCGAACGCACCTTCGTGGACTACCTGAAGTCCGCCGGGAAAACCGCCGAGGACACCTTCTTCGACGGCCGTTCCGATTACGACGGTTTCACCAAGGCGGGTATCCCGGCCGGCGGACTTTTCTCCGGTGCCGAGGAGGAGAAAAGTCCGGAGCAAGCCGGACTCTGGGGCGGAACTCCCAACGTGCCGTTCGACCCGAACTATCACAAGGACACCGACACCCTCGAGCATGTCGATAAGACCGCCTTGAACATCAACGGCCGCGGGGTCGCCTGGGCGGTCGGCGTTTATGCCACGGATCTCAGCGGTCGCAATGGAATTCCGTCCCGGGAGGACCGCACTCGCCACGAGATCGAGGACAGCTAAACCGGAAGGGGGGCAACCGAAGTGAAGCAGTTGCGGCCGGAGGCGGTTGCCAGTTCAGTGGCCAAGCAGTTCACCCCCCGTGCTCTGATGCCGGGCCTGGCCCAGTTCCGGGGATACAACCGGACGCTGCTGCGTGGCGACGTCATGGGCGGTTTGACGGTCGCCGCGTACCTGGTACCGCAGGTGATGGCCTACGCAACCCTCGCCGGCGTCCCCGCGGTCAACGGCCTGTGGTGCGCGCTCCCACCGTTGGTGCTGTACGCCATCTTCGGGACCTCGCGGCTGATGTCGGCGGGGCCGGAGTCGACGGTCGCGCTGATGACCGGCGTGGCGATCGCCCCGTTGGCCGGTGGCGACATCGCCGTCTACCTGTCGATGTGCGCGGTCCTGGCCATCATGGTCGGCTTGATCTGTCTGGCCGCCGGGGCGATCCGGCTGGGCTTCCTGGCCGACCTGCTGTCCAAACCCATCCTGGCCGGCTACATGGCCGGCCTGGCGGTGATCATGATCGCCAGCCAGTTGGGCAAGTTCACCGGGGCCCCCGTCGAAGGGGACGAGGTCGTCGAAGAGATCGCGTCGTTGTGGTCGGTGCGCGATCAGATCCACAACCCGACGCTGATGTTCTCGATGGTGGTGCTGGTGGTCCTGCTCATCTTCGCCAGGCTCATCCCCAAGCTTCCCGGACCGCTGTTCGCGGTGCTACTGGCCACCGCCGCGGTCTCGCTGTTCGGTCTGGAGAAGTACGGCATCGCGACGATCGGCGAGGTTCCCGGCGGCCTGCCGCCATTCAGCCTGGCGCACATCGAGATCCATGCCGATGACCTCAATAATCTTGCGGCGGTGGCCGTCGGCATCACCATCGTCGGATTCGCCGACACCATCGCGACGGCCCGTTCCTTCGCCAGCAAGGATGGCAGCAAGATCGACGGCAACGCCGAACTGCGCGCGATGGGTGTCTACAACATCGGCGCGGCGATGACGCAGGGCTTTCCGGTCAGTTCGAGCGCCAGTCGCACCGCGCTGGGCTATCTGATCGGGGCGCGCACCCAGATGTACTCGCTGGTGGCACTCGTCGGGGTTGTGATCATCCTGCTCACCGCGCACGGCTTGCTGGCGCAGTTCCCGAAAGCGGCGCTGGGCGCGCTGGTGGTCTACGCCGGCCTTCGGCTGATCGACATCCCGGAGTTCAAGCGCCTCTTCCGTTTCCGGCGCGACGGCGGCCTCAGCAGTGAGTTCGTGCTGGCCATCCTCACCTTCATCGCGGTGCTGCTGCTCGGGGTGCTCTACGGTGTCATCGCTGCGGTCGGCATCTCGATCCTCAACCTGCTCCGCCGGGTGGCCCGCCCGCACGACGCCGTGCTCGGGTTCGTTCCGGGCATGCCCGGGATGCACGACGTCGACGACTATCCGGACGCGACGTTGGAGCCGGGCCTGATGATCTACCGCTACGACGCCCCGCTGTTTTTCGCTAACGCCGAGAACTTCGTCGCTCGCGCGATCAGATCCGTCGACCAGAACCCCGACCCGGTCGAGTGGTTCATCCTCAATGCCGAAGCCAACTCCGAGATGGACCTCACCGCGGTTGATGCCCTCGCGAATCTGCGCACGGAGCTGGCCGCCCGAGGTATCCATTTCGGGATGGCGCGGGTGAAGAACGAAACGTTGGTCGCGCTCGAAAACGGCGGCCAGCTCGAGGAGATCGGCCGGCAGAACATCTACGCCACGCTGCCCACCGCCGTGGCGGCCTACCGCGAACGCGCCACCGCGTAGATCGCCGCGCCCACCCCCAGCACCGCGGCTCCGGCGACGACCGATCCCACCGGCAGGAACACCGCCAGCAGCAGGCAACCGGCCACTCCGAGTGCCGGGATGAGCCGCGATCCGGGTGCGCGGTCCAACGTCCACGCCGAGGCGTTGGCGATGGCGTAGTAGACGAGTACGGCGAAGGAGGAGAACCCGATCGCCGCCCGCACGTCGGCCAGTGCGGCCACCACCGCCACCACCACGCCGACGGTGACCTCCGCCCGGTGCGGCACCGCGAAACGGGGATGCACCACTGCCAGGGCTCGGGGCAGGTGACCATCGCGAGCCATCGCCAGGCCGGTGCGCGAGACGCCGAGGATGAGCGACAACAGCGATCCCAGGGCGGCCACCGCCGCACCCATCCTGACCACCGGATCCAGCCACCCCGCTCCGGCGGCCCGCACCGCTTCGGCCAATGGCGCTCGGGCGGTGCTCAATTCGGGTCCGAGGACGGCCATCAGGGTGACCGCCAGGACCGCGTACACCGCCAGCGTGATGGCCAGCGAGAGCTGGATCGCGCGGGGGATGGTGCGTGCCGGATCGCGAACCTCCTCACCCAGTGTCGCGATCCGCGCGTAGCCGGCGAAGGCGAAGAACAGCAGACCGGCGGCCTGCAACACGCCTGCCGGGGTGCCGCCGCCCAGGGTGATACGGGCGGGGTCGGCTCGGCCGCTGAGCAGTACCGCGGCGACCACGCCGGCCAGCACCGCCACTACGACGGTGACGATGACCCGGGTCAGCAGCGCGGACTTCTGGATTCCCCGGTAGTTCACCGCCGTCAATCCGGCCACCGCCGCGACCGCTACCGCATGGGCGTGGGCGGGCCAGACATACAGCCCGACCGTCAACGCCATGGCTGCGCAGGAGGCCATCTTTCCGACGACGAAACTCCAGCCGGCCAGGTAGCCCCAGAACTCGCCCAGCCGCTCCCGGCCGTAGACGTAGGTGCCGCCCGACTGCGGGTAGCGCGACGCCAGGCGGGCGGAGGAGGTGGCGTTGCAGTAGGCGACCACCGCGGCGGCCGCCAGCGCGATCAGCAGGCCCGAACCGGCGGCCGCCGCCGCGGGCCCGAACACCACGAAGACCCCCGCCCCGATCATCGAACCCAGTCCGATCACGACTGCGTCGGCGGTGCCGAGTCGGCGCCGCAGCGGGGTGTGCTCAGGCGTGCTCACCGTGGACCTGCGTCCCGGCGTCAGCCCCGCCGGTTGCGGACTGCGCCGAAGATCAGATAACCCAGGTAGCCGGCGATGCCGGCGAAAGCGAACTTACGGGTCTGCGGCACCACCAACCCGACGCCGATCGCGGTTTCGATGGCGCCGTCGATGTAGACATGGCGGCGGGTGTTGTTCGGGAAGGCGACCGCCGTCATCTTGTCGTAGATCTGTGGTTTCAGGAAGTGCGACAGTCCGGTGGCCGCCAGTGCCACACCCGCTGCGGGAATCTTTACCGACATGGGCGCAACACTAGGCGATGCGGTAGTCGCTCAGCGGGAATTCCGAGGCCTGTCGGATCGACGCCTTGGCGGTCATCGGCCGCAACAGCGTGGCCTCGCCGTGCGGGTTGAAGTAGTACGAGCGGGCCTCGGCGCACTGTCCGACGTTGAACACCGTGTCGCCGACCTTCTCGATCATCTGATCGAGGAACCGGGCGTTGGCCTCCTCGGTCACCTCGAACGTCCGCGCACCCCGCCGCTGCACCTCGCCGAGCACCCGGTCCATGATCCGCATCTGGTATTCCATCGTGTTGAAGAAGTTCAACCCGATAAAGGCATACGGACTGGCCAGGCTGAGGTAGTTCGGGAAATACGGGATCGACACTCCCTGGTAGGCCTGGAACCTGTTCTCCCGCCACCACTTTCCCAGGTTGCGACCCTCGCGCCCGACGACCTCGATCGCCGGGATGTTCGCCTCCCACAGGTCGAATCCGGTGGCC
>CAZRFC010000149.1:9074-9775 GCA_964598975.1 uncultured Mycobacterium sp.
GTGTCGATCTCGGTGCGCGTGCCGTCGTTGGCGACGATGGCGTGCGGTTCGATGTGGTCGATGCCGCTGGTCTGCAGGTGCACGTTGGGCTTGGTGAACGTGCGATAGTAGCTGTTGGAAAAGGTCGGCCGTTTGCAGCCCAGGTCGTAGGGCGGGGTGAGCTTGCGACGCAACTCCGGATCACGGATCGTGGCGAACCGGTACATCTTGGCCACGTCGGCTCCGCCGATGTCCAGTCTGCGGTACAGGAACTGTCCCTGGTGCAGCACAACGTAGTTGAAGAATTCGTAGATCGCGTCGGTCACCGCCCGGACGGCGCGCTGAGCCTTCGGGACGCGGGCGAAAAGCCTTTTCGCCCAATTCGGATAGGCGAAATCCAGTTTGGGCACCACATGAATCGCGGTGCGCTGGTAGACCGTCAGTTCACCGGCATTCTTGGCGAGTTGCGGGATCAACTGCACCGCGGTGGCGCCGGTGCCGATCAACCCCATCCGCTTGCCCGCCGGATCGAAATCGTCGTCCCACGCGGTGGTGTGGATGACCTTGCCCTCGAAGTCGTGGATGCCCGGGATGTCCGGCGTGTGCGGCTGGGACAGGAACCCCGTCGCGGTGATGAGGAATCGTGAACTGAGAGTGGACCCGTCGCTCAGGGCCACCCGCCACAGGTCGGCCTCCTCATCCCACCGGGCGCCCTCCACCGA
>CAZRFC010000150.1:0-9774 GCA_964598975.1 uncultured Mycobacterium sp.
TTAACCTCCCTCACCACCCCCGCCGTCCATCTGCCGAATCCCCGTGGGGACGCCATGGATAGACTGTAATGGATCCGGCAGGTTAGCTCCGGCTCCAGCACGACCTTCTCCACGCCGGCCAGCAGGGCCCGCGGGGAGTCGAGCCCCAGCAGGATCTCGCGCACCTTCGTCGGGGTAATCCGGGCGATCTCCTCGCGCGCCTGGTCCTGCGCGTCGAGTGCCGCGGCTTCGTGCCGCAGGGCCTCGATCTGGCAGCTGAGCTCGCCGACGAGGCGGGTGTAGACCGGGTCGTCGGTCTCCAGCGCCAGGCGGGCGCCGCGCTCTTTCTGCCGCTCGAGGCGGGCGAGCTCCTGGCGCACCGGCGCGGCCTCCGGGCCGTCGGCCGTGGCGCGCACGGCACGGGCAAGCTCGCGCAGGAACCCCTCGTCGGTCATGTCCACGCGGATCTGCCGCAGCAC
The DNA here is from genome assembly GCA_964598975.1 of uncultured Mycobacterium sp. GTDB lineage: Bacteria > Actinomycetota > Actinomycetes > Mycobacteriales > Mycobacteriaceae > Mycobacterium. The sequence goes on from CAZRFC010000150.1 coordinate 459, forward strand.
CGCGGCATCGAGCTCGGCGCAGCGGATCCAGGTGCCGCGTTCGCGCTCACCCTTGCGCAGCCGGTAGTAGCGCCCGGCCCCGATCCAGCGCTGGCCGGCGCTCGTCTCGAGGAGGCCCGTCAGCAGGTAGCCGGACATCGAGGCCTTCGCGGCCGCGACGGCGCGGCCGATGTCGCTCGTCTCGAGCTGGCGGAGGATCGCCTCGGCCTCGGCGCGGGAGAGCAGCGCGTCGTGGGTCCCCTCGTGGATCTCCCACTCCGCGCGCGGGCGCCGGCGCGGGCGGCCGCTGCCGCGGGCCTTCTTCTCGGCGTGGCGGTTCCAGACCGTGCAGCCGGCGTAGACGAGGGCGTTCCACTCGACGTCGATCAGCGTGGAGTGCGGGCGTCTCACGCCGGCGTCGCGGGCGGCGCGCACCCGCGGCACGCCGGCGGCGCGGGCGGTGAGGTAGCGCTGGACGACCGGGGCGTCCGCGCTCTTCTCCAGGTGGCTCTTCAGCACGGGCTGGCCGTTGCGCACGGCGCCGGTGGACTCGTGCACGAGCCGGTAGCCCCATGGCGCCCGCCCGCCGGCGCGCCAGCCCTGGCGCACGTTCTCGCGCATGCCGGCAAGCCCCTTCTCCCGGGACAGGATCGAGTGGACCTCGTCCATGGCCTCGAAGACGCTCTCGAGGATCACGGCGGAGACGGGGTCCGTCTCCGGCATGCGGGCGTAGAGAATTTCGCAACCGAGACGGCGGCATTGGTGCTTGAAGGCCTGGGCGATGTAGCGGCCGCGCGCGATGCGGGAGGTATCGTAGACGAGCAGCACCGACCAGGGGCGGCCGGGCCGCTTGAGGTCGGCGAGCAGGCGGCGGAAGCCGGGGCGGTTCTCGGTGGAGCCTGCCTGGACGGCGTCCTCGTACGTCTCAACGATCGAGAGACCCCGCGCTGCCGCCAGCTTCACGAGCTCCCGCTGCTGCGCCGCCAGGCTCACCGCATGGGCGTCCTTCGACGAGCGCACGTACGTCGCTGCGTTCATGGGTCCTCCGCTGCCGCGCCCACCGCTCCACGAGCGCCGGCACGAGGGCGGCGGCGGGAGGGGTGCCCTGGGACGGGAGCATTGTAAGGCCAGGGCGGGTCACGAGGGGGGCAGTTCCCGCTCCAGGGCGTCGAGGGCGCGGCCAGTCGAGCAATCTTCGCGGTGTCCGTCCCATTCATCGCAGCGGGTGCAAAGCGTGCCAGCCATGTCCTCCTCCAACACATCGAGCAGCGCTGGCAGGACGTTGACGGCGAGCCGGTGCAGATACTCCTGGTGCCCGGCCGTGGCCGCATTGCCCTCCATCTGGTCCAGCGCCAGCAACTCCCGCGCCCGCTCAATCGCCTTCGCTGCATCGGTCATGGCTTCTCTCCAGAGCTCGCCACCGGCAGCGCGGAGAGGTAGAGGCTGCCGCTGCTGATCGTCACGACGACCGCGTGCCCGAGCTTGCGCGCCGTCTCGACGATGGCGAGGTCGACGTCGGTGATCATGTAGCCCTTGCCGCCGAGCTCCTCGAGCACCACGCCGCCGGGCCACTCGCGCACCCAGGCCGCGGATTGCTTTCGCTGCAGCTCCTCGAAATCGGCAACGCGCCTGCGCAGCCGCAGGGCCTCGCGCTGGGAGATCTGGCGCCTCACTCGGTCACCTGCTCGCCGATCCGACGCTGCTCGGCGTTGACCTGGTCCTTCGTGAAGGGCCCGTAGCAGCCGGGCTCGCCGCCGTCAGGGCCCATGAGGGCCCACCAGGTGAGGCACCGCGGGCACGCGCACTCGTAGCCGTGCTTCGTGTCGAGGATGACGGCGACCTCGTCACCGCCGAGCCTGACGGCCGGCGGATTCGGCGGCGGTTCCGGCTTCGGGCCCGGCGGCGGATATGGATTGCTGCCCTTCACGCCGCTTCGCTCTTGAGCAGGTCGCCCTGCTTCATGTCGGCGAGCTTCCAGTCGACCTTGCACACGCGCCAGAGCAGCGGCTCGGCGTCGGAGGCCTGCTCGAAGGGCACGCCGTTCAGGGTCCGGTCTTGCAGCCGTTCCATGACCAGTGCCATGTCCCGTTTTCCTGTCGCTCGATGGCAGCCAGCACAATGCGAACATCGGCCTCCAACTCCCCAATCCGCCGGGCCTGCTGCTCAACGGTGGCGCGCAACTCGCGGATGCGGGAGACGATCAGGACCAGCAAGTCCCGCGGAACGTCGAACGTGTGAAAGCTCGACTCTGATGCGTAGTTCAGAATGTTCTGCACTTCCACGCACAGTACCTCATCATCCCCCGGCGTCTGCTCGGGGAGGGCGAGGGCGCGCCGATACAGCGGCTCACCGTGAATCGGGCAGAAGCACGGAGCCACCGCGGTTTTGCAAGTGCAGCCGGCAATCACATTCGCTGCGTCGGTCATGGCTTCTCTCCGTCGAGGGTGCGGGCGGCCTGCGGACGGTGGAGAAAGTGAAGGGCGTGGCTTAGTCATTCCCACGCACTCCTGGAGCCCCAGAGGGCCGGGCCGGTGTTGGCGCAGTGATTCGGCCCCTGCCGCAGTACGCGCTCGAAGAACCAGTCAATCACCCGACCGATAGGTTTATCAGTTGCAGCCCGACTGATAGATACCACGCCGAAGCCGGCGACCACCCCCAGCAGGTAGGTCGTCAGGTACACGGGCAGGAACTTCCACGGCCCCCAGCCGCCGGGCTTGTAGCGGATGCCATTTTCCAGCGGGCGAGTGCAACGCAGGGGGCCGTCCTCTCGCCGCGTCCACAGCCAGCGAAACCCCCTGATGTAGAGGCCAATGGATCGCAGGTGCTCGCGGGGGTGGTAGGTCATGCTGCGTCCTTCACCGGCCGCTCTCCGGCACAGCCGCTCGACGGCGACGGTCAATGATGTCCCGAACGTGCTGCGGAGAGCACTTAGCGATCTTCGCAATACTCACGAATGTTGCCCGCCCTCGGCAAATCTCCCGCCAGCCGACATTGCGAATCCAGCGCACCATGTTGTCGTCGATCTTCTTCACTTCGGCAACTCCCGCTCGAGGGCGGCGAGGGCCGCTGCGACTGGACGATTGCTGTCGTAGGCTGCGTCCGGGTCGTTCTCAAGAACCTCTTCCAACACCTCCAACAGCGCCGGCAGGACGTTGACGGCGAGCCGCTGGTACGCTTCTTCTGCAATAAGCCTATCTGGCCCGTCGTTGGTGTAGACCCCGAGAGCCTGCTCGTCATCGTGATAGGTAACGAGTATCGCCCGCTCGCGCAACTCCCGCGCCCGCTCAATCACAGACCGCTGTGCGGTGGGGGAGGTCATGGCAGTTCCCATAGCGCAAAGTGCCCGAACTCCATTCCACATTTCGCGCAAGTAGCACCGGCCTCAGCACCGCCGCCCGGAGACTCACGCTCGTACCACGGGCCCGACCAATCATGTTCCCCACCGTTGAGGCATTTCCCGGTGCATTCAAACAGGACAGTCCGTTTCTTTTCCTGCTTCGCTTCATCATCGGTCACGCTCCACCTCCTTTATCCACCTCGGCGTCGAGGGCGCGGGCTTCCTTCAGTGCTTCCTGCCACGCAGGGCTACCTATGGCATGGACGGCAAGCGAGTGAACGCTCTTCCACGCCTCCGCCCTCCGCAGCGCCGCGGCTCGCTCGGCGCGCAACTCGCGGATGCGGGTGGCGGCTGCCAGTGCCTCGGCACTGGACAGATCGCCCTCGCACCGGGCATACCCGGTCAGGGCCGTGCACAGCGCCTCATCCTCCCCCGCCTCCATCGGGGCGTCCCGGGGCAGGGCTACCGCCTCGGCCAGCGCCTGCTCGATAGCCCACACATCGTCCTCGGTGAGGCGCACCGAGATGTAGCCCTCGTGGACGTGGTCGCCCCACAACTCCGGGAGCGCCCGCCACACGGCGCGCAGGGCCTGCTCCAGGCTCGATGCCCGCTCGCTCACGCCGCCGCCTCCGCCACCGGCTCGCCGCCGGTCAGCCCCTGGCGCACGCCGGCGTCCCACGCCGCCGTGAACTCCTCGCAGTTCGAGCACAGGCCGAGCCCAGCATCCAGGTCGGTGCGGATCCATTCGCACCCGTCGTCGCAGCCCCACTCCTCGGTGCAGCCGCAGGCGGCGCACTTCAGGTCGCCGGCACTGTTGACGCCGGCGTCGTCCAGATGATCGAGCACCGGATCGGGCTCGGTGTAGATCGCGCTGATCTCCGGCGGGACGCCGATGCGCTCGACGACGCCCGCGACGCGCTCCTGCGTGTAGCCCTTCCTCTCCATCGTGGACCCGTCGCCGAGAATCAGGCCGCGGATGTCGGCGGCGCCCGTGGTGGCCGGCAGCTCCAGGCCGCCGATCTTCGCGATGGCGAGGAGCTCGGCCTTGCGCTTCAGGTTCAGGTAGGCGGCGTCGATGCGGTAGCGGGCCGGCAGGTCGAGCTTCAGCCAGTTCGCGAGCTCGACGACCTCGCGCTGCGTGAGCATGGCGAGGGCGGCGCGGGCCAGGACCGTCCGGTCGCCGGCCGTCGGCGCCCTGTCGAGGAAGTCCGTCAGCCGCTTCCGCCCGAGGCTGGCCGCGGCCAGGCCGTGCACGTGGCCGCCGAGGCCGCTGTTCATGTGCAGGCCGCCGCCGTACCTCGGCCCGTGCGGCATGCCGGCCGCCAGGAAGAACGAGAGCTTCTCCTGCAGCTCGACGGTGAAGAAGAAATCCTCGATCTCCCGGCGGAGCCAGGCGTCGAAGTACTCGCGCAGCCTGCGCATGCGCCCCTGCGCCCCACGCTCCGGCTGCGCCTCGCCCTCCGCGCCGTCGCCGGGCTCGGCCCCGGCAACTGGCTTGGTGGTCTTCTTCGGCGGCTTCTTGCCGCCGGCGAGGAGCCCCGCTTCCTTCGCCTGGGCCTGCAGTTCGTCGTAGTGCGCCTTGTTCCGGCAGAACCATGCGGCGCCGACGGCCCGCAGGTGCTCGCAGCCCTTGCACGCGGTCTTCGGGTCGAAGCGGACGGGGTTCTCGATCCAGTCCTGCACCCGGGTGAGGTCCGGGCCCGTGTCCCGGTAGGCGTCGCGCAGCGCCTGCTCGACCTCCCGTTGCTCGACACGCCCACTCCACCGCGAGCGCTGCCTGACGGCCTTGCTGGCGGCGGCCAGCACCTTCGGCTCGTCCTTCGCGACGAGCAGCGGCAGCATCGCGGCGGGCGCGGCCTGGTCTTCGTCGATCAAGGCCTGCGCCCAGTCCGGCAATTCGACCAGACGCAACGTGTTCTCGAGCGCCTTCCTGCCGGCGTAGGGGATGCCGTCCTTCTCCAGCCGGGCGGCGATCTGGTTGGCGCTGAGCTTGTGCTCGTCGCGGAGCTGCACGACGAGCCGGGCGAGGTCCATCGGCTTCAGCGGCTCGCGCAGGTTGTTGACGGCCACCTGGTCGAGGCGCGTCTGCACGGCGTCGCCGTCCTTGACCTCGATCACCGGGACCGTCTTCAGCTTCGCGAGCTTCGCCGCGCGCCAGCGGCGCTCGCCGTCCTTGATGACGAGCTTCGTCCCCTCGCGACGCACGAGCAACGGCTGCTGGATCCCGCGGGCCTTGATGTTCTCGGCCAGCGCCTTGAGGCCGCTGTCGCCGAAGCTCTTGCGGGGCTGGTGGGGGTCGGGGGAGAGCTTACCCAGCGCGATGTTGGTCACTGCGGCCATGGCACCTCCTGTCATTGCGCGCGGCCCGTGACCCACCCGACGACCGCGGCATGCAGGCCGGCGTTGAAAAACCGCCGCCAGATATAGCTGCGCACGAGGGAAACCACGGTGAAAATGTTCGTGATCCAGAAGTTCGCGGAGAGCGTGACCTCGTAGCCGAAGAGCGGGCCGACCAGCGGCCAGACCATGAACGAGACGACGTAGCCCGACGCGGTGTTGAGCGTCGTCTCGATCACGCTCACCAAGCGCGTCTGGTTCACGAGAGGCCAGACTTTGTGCCGGCGGCCGAAGCTTGGCAATTCGAGTCGGGCGGGTAGTGCTCCTCGATCATCAACTGGATCTCGTGTATCGCCTTCTCGAGATCCTGCCGCCCCTTCCCGCCCGGCTGGTTGTGCCGAGCGACGCGCTTGACGACGCAGCCGGCGAGGAAACTCAGCTTGTTGCGCTCGCTGAACCGTGCGGGCTGGATCGGGAATCCCTTGTAGTGCGAGCCGCCCACCTGAACCGCGTACGGGTTCAGCGCCGGCGCCGGGCCCAGGGCGCGCACCGGACACAAATCGCGGTGCGCCAGAAAATCAGCGACACCATCGAGTTTGGCGCCGCAATGGGCGCACGTGAAATCTTGCTCACTCATGCGGACGCCGCTCCCAGCAGCATGCAGACACAGATCAGCGCCGCGACGAGGAACCCATCGCGCGCGGCGGCCGAGGTCGCGGCCTGCCACTGGCGGACACGGCGCTCGGCGCGGTGGTCGCGCCAGTTCTGGCGCGGGGCGAAGTCGCGGCGCGCGCTACCCATGGCGGCCGACCTCCTCGGCGACGTCGGCCACGGTGCCCGCGTCGGAAGGCATGACCTGGCCGTCGTCACGGACGAACACCTGCGTGGTCTCGAACGCACGCGCGCCCTCGGGCACGGCGATCGCGTAGTCCACGATGCCGCGCCGGGCGAAGGCCTCCTGCACGGCCGGCTGGCCGGCGATGATCGAGCGCTGGATGCGCAGCATCGCCGTCAGCCCGCCGGCGTGACCGGGCGGCCCTGGGCCGCCGCGGTGATCTTGCGCAGGGCGCTGAGCAGCGTCAGCGCGCGCTGGCGCGCCTCGGCGGCGAGTTCGGTCTTGCCGTCCTCGGTCAGCTCGGCTACGTCAGCCCGCGCAGCCTGGGCGTGCTCGAGGAGCAGCGCGCCCGTCTCGAAGAGCTCGTCGTCGGTGAGATCCATTGCACCCCTCCGGCCCGGGCGTGGCCGGGCGATGGGGCAATCTTGCAACCGGCGGTTGCGGTTGTCAACGGGCGGTTGCGGACGGCGTCACAGCTTGCCGAGATTCTCGGCGTCGCGGGCCTTTTCGAGAATCGCCATGTACCGCAGGGCGCGGTACTTGAGGGCGTGGCTCACCTGGAACTTGTCCCCGCCGATGATGTGGTCGATGCGGGTCCGGTCGAGCATCCAGTAGCGGCTGATGACCAGGTGGCCGGCCGCGAGCGCGAATCCTTTGCGCGTCGGCTCGCCGCGGTACAGGTCGTTGCGCCAGGTCTCGACGTCGCCGTGCGGCCGCCCGTACTTGGTGTCGAGCAGCCGGGTGACGGCGCGGAAGTCGGCCAGGTAGTGCGAGTCGTCGGAGTGCTCGTCGTCGAAGATGTAGACACCTTCGGCGAGCGCCCCCTCGTGGAAGTGGAACCCGACCCAGCACGAGACGCCGGCGATGCTGTCCCGGTAGAGCAGGAGCCCGGCCCGGGAGTCGACAGGCGTGCCCTGGCGCTCGACCACCGCGCCAACGCTGTCGCCCCAGCTTTGCCCGCGGAAGTCCTCGGCGCGGGCCAGCGCCGCGAGCAGCCCTAGCGCCGCGGCTCCGGCGATTTTCGCCGCTGTTCCTGCCATTTCTCGATGCTCGCCTCGTACTGCGCGTAGTTGCCGTTCACCGGCGGGTTGAACATCAGCTTGTTGAGCTCGGGGCTGACACGGGCGATTTGCTCATAGGCGGCGATCTGCTGCAACAGGAACCCCTGCACCGGCGCGGGGAGCTCGCGCCAGCGCTCGGCGATCTCCTCGGGCGTGGGCAGCCCGGTGACGCGATAGCCAGCCGCCGCCTCGCGCGCCGGGTCGTCGCGCCGCCGGCCAACCTTCGGCTTCGCGACACACCGGCCGGAGACGAGCAGCGTCGGGTAGTCGCACTCCAGGAACGCGGCGAGCTGCTCGAGGTTGTCGTCGCTGATCTGGCCGTGGTTCAGCCACTTGTAGACCGCCTGGGTGGAGGCGAGCGCAAGGCCGCCCTTGTCCGCAGGCGCCGTCATGCGCTTGACGAATTGCGCTCGCGTGAGGCCGCGGCGGGCGATTGCGCGGACGACCTCGACTTTGAAGGTGGCCTGCCATGTCTGCGTGCGTTCAACCATCGGTTGATTCTCCGCCGGCTCGCTTCCCGCGACTAGCAACGAGTCGTTGACAAGTGCAACGACACGTTGCAAAGTCGGCCCCGATGAACGAGCGGACCACACCACGCGATCCGAACCCGGTGACACGGGCGATCGCTTTCGCGGGCGGCGCGCAGCAGGTAGCGAAGAAGCTGCGCGTCAGCCACCAGGCCGTCCACAAGTGGCGGCATCGCCTGCCGGCCGCGCGCGTCCTCGACCTCGAGGCGCTCGCCGACGGGCAGGTCACGCGGCACGAGCTGCGCCCCGATCTCTACCCGCGGGACGAGCGCGCCGCGTGACCCCACTCCTGCACAGCACCGCGATTCCCATCGTCCCGCGCCGCCCTTACGGCGCCCTACGGAACACGGGGATTTTTTCCGTATGGAACAGCAAGACCTGATCCACGAGGACTGGCGCGACGCGCTCCGCCACGCGGTGAAGGCGCTCGGCGGCATGGAGGCGGTCGGCGTCGAGCTCTGGCCCGGCAAGAGCCGCAAGGCCGCCGGCGCCTGGCTCTCCGACTGCCTGAACCCGGAGCGGCCGGCGAAGCTCGACCTCGAGGAGCTCGTGCAGATCCTGCGCATGGCGCGCGCCAAGGGCCTGCACCTGGCGCTGCACTACCTCTGCGACGAGCTCGGCTACGGTCGGCCGGCGCCCGTCGAGCCCGCGGACCAGCAGGCCGAGCTCGCGCGGCAACTGCAGGCGGCGCTCGATCGCGCCGAGTCCATCGCTCAGGCCCTGCGACGCATGCAGGTGGCCGACGGCGTCCACCTGGTGCGCGACCTCAAGGCGGCGGGCCGGTGACGCGCCCAGCCGCCCGTCGCGCGCCGCGTAACCCGCTGCAGGGTGGAGAAGCGGTATCTCGCGACCCTCATAAGGTCGAGTCCCGGGTTCGAGTCCCGGCCCTGCTACCGAATCGCGCCCCCAGGGCGCGTGCGTCCTCCGAGAGGGGTACTTTCGGGAGCCCCGCGGCAACCCTGTCGTTCTCCGCGACATCAACGCGCCCGCCGCGTGGGCTCTCGCCTTTTCTTGCCGCACGCTGGCCCTGGCAGCACCTCCCGGGCGGCTCCGCATGATGCGCGAAGGCGCCATCGGCAAGCAGGGCATGCCCGTGACCCGCGACCAAGGCCGCGTGCTGCGGCCGGGCGACGCGGACTTCCCCGGCAACGCGCCGGCCGTACCCCAGCGCAAGACGCGCACCTGCTACCACTGCTCCGCCGTCTACACGCCGACGAGCAACGCGCAAAAGCGCTGCCCG
>CAZRFC010000151.1:0-6373 GCA_964598975.1 uncultured Mycobacterium sp.
GACCGGCCGGGCCGGGACGGTCGTCTTCGGTCTGACCACCGCCGCGGTGGTGTCGTGTGTGATCGCGCTGGGCGTGACGGTGATTATCTAGGCGTCCTCGGTTAGCGTTCGAGGGATGCCACCCGAGGTGCGACCCGCTCACCGGACCGATGTTGCGGCCCTGGCCCGGACGTTGGCCCGGGCCTTCGCCGACGATCCGGTCTTCTGTTGGTTGCAGCCCGACACCGCCCGACGGGCCGCGGCATTGCCGGGTTTCTTCGCGACCATGGCTCGGCACCACTTCCTGGCCGGCGGTGGGGTCGAGATCGCCGGCTCGTCGTCCCGGGTCGGGGCGGCGGCGATGTGGGATCCGCCGGGCCGGTCACTGCAGAATCCGCTGGGACAGATCGCCATGCTGCCCGCGCTGCTGCGGACCTTCCGCGGCCGGTTGGGGGTGGCGCGCGCGCTCAGCGAGGAGATGAAGGCCCACCATCCGGAGGAACCGCACTGGTACCTGGCGATGATCGGCAGCGACCCGGGCGTGCGCGGCGGCGGTTTCGGTGCCGCACTCATGCGGTCGCGGCTGGACCGCTGCGACGCCGAGGCCGCGCCGGCTTATCTGGAGTCGAGCAACCCCGACAACGTGCCGTACTACATGCGGTTCGGGTTCGAGGTCACCGGGGAGATCGCGATGCCGGGCGGCGGGCCGTCGCTGATTCCCATGTGGCGCCAACCCCGCTGACTCCCCGCCCCTCGCGGCCCTCGATTCGGGCGCGGTTTTCACCGGCTGGCGAAGATAAGCGCGCCGAAATCGCTAGGGAAGGGGGGCCCCCAGAGGCGGCGGGCCGCCGAACGCACCGTCCGTCGGAACCGGCTCGACCGGCGGGGGCGGCGGCGGGGGCGGCACGTGGATGTAGGTGCCGTTCGGGCCGACGACGAACCCGACCGGGCCGTTCACGCAGGCCACCGCGCCTGCGTCGTCAGCCCCGCAGAAGATCGAGCGGAAGCTCAGCCGGGTGCCCGGCGCCAGCGGCCGCACCGGACCGGCGGCGGCATAGGGGGCCTCACTGGTCCCGAAGACCGGCGGTCCCGATAGTCCGGCGCTCACCAGATTGACCCCATCGGGTGCGCCCGGAAGCGGGCCGCTGCAGCCGTAATTGCCGGCCAGAACGTCGATCGCGCAGACCACGCCCGCGGGCCCGGCGAATCCCAGCCACTTGTCGCCGTTGACGCTGTAGTCCGCCGGGTTCACCGGCATGTACGACATGACGTCGGGCAGGGCCGGACCGGAATCGGGCGCGGCAGCGGCGGTGGCAGCGGACGACAGGCCGGCACCGGCCATCACCGCGGCGGAGAGGAGGCTTCGCAGTAGCACCTAGCCACTGTAACCAGAGAGCCTAGGTGGTGTCGTCCAGCGTGACCCTGAACTGCATCACCCGGTAGGGCCAACCCCGCGCGGTGTTCCACTGCGACACCACCAGCCCCACACCGCCGGGGGCGTCCAGCCGACTGCCCGGGAGCACGTAGCCGCCGTACAGCTGCGCCACCCGGCATCCGTCGTGGTCCTCGCTGTCCCAGCCGCAACCGAGTACCGGCCGCTGCACCGGCACATCGTTGAGGTCCGAGGTCGGCGAGGCGACGGTGCGGTAACCCAGCGCATAGGACGATGACAGGAATCCACCCAGAACCCATGTGCCGCAATCCAATCGGCGCAGCGACAACTCACCCCAGGTCTCGCCGGGCGGGGTGATGACGTCGGCTTCCGCTCCCCACCGGCCGTCGGCCCACGCGAGGTAGCGGTCCTGGTCGCCGATGTGGGTGGGACGGACGCGGCGCAGGATGAGGCCCTTGTTGCGCTGGAAGCCCGTCGACACCACATAAACCCATCCGTCGGTCGGGTCGTAGTCCCAGGTCCAGCACTGTGCGTGCCCGCTATAGAGGCTCGCGGGGATCTTCGCCAGTTGACCGATCTTGTGCCAGGACAGGCCGTTGTCGTCGGAGCGCCAGATCTCGGTCCAGACCACGTTGTGCAGGCCCTGGTTGACCATGGCGTGCAGGTAGAGAGTGTCGCCGACCCGCAGCAGGTCCGAGGGGATGACGGTGCTGATCCCGCGGCGCAGCAGACCGGGGTTGTGCCGGTGCCGGTAGTGCCAGAGTTGCCGGGCGTAGCGCGGGTCGGCGCCGGCAGCGCGGGAGTAGACGATGGGGTGGGTGGCGTCCCCGGTGCCGATCAGGATCACCGGGGAGCGCCAGTCCCCGGACCCGACCCGGTTGCCGGAGAAGGTGTCGCCGAAGACCGACACCAGGTTGCCTTCGGCGGCCCTTACGGTGGCGCCCAGGTCGGTGCAGGTGACCCCGAGGTGATCGGTCAGTCCGGGCCCGGTGAGGTCTTTGACCTTCCCCGTGAATTGCGACCGCTCGACGAGTGCCATCGCCAGCATCATCGCAACCAAGCTCGAGCCCACGGCATGAATACCAGGGAAATCCCTGTATCAGGCAGGGGCCACCGAACCATATGTTGAGGGGTCGGGAAGTCCGTTTCGGGCTGCCCAGGTTCGTTCAGTCAGGTCGGGGAGGTCGCCATGCGGGCATCAGCATTTGTGGGTCGAGTCGGCGGTCTGGCGATCGCGCTGGGGATCGGGGCCGCAGCCGTTAGCGGGGGCGGCGTGGCATCGGCCGCGACGGGGGACGATCAGTCTTCGAATAACGTCGGTGCCGGCCGGGCCTCGGGGTCGGGGGCGGATCCCCGGTCCGACACAGCGCGGGGCGGGCGCGGGACGGCCGACGGGAGGGGTGCGGGCCGGGTCGATGCCGAGGAACCTCGCACCCGTCCCGCGCAGCGGAACCGGCAGAACAAGGTTCGGGGTTCCATGGACGGGCCATCCGTTACCGGCGTCGCACCGAGGGCCGAGTTACCGCAAGCACTGCCCGAAACAGTCGAGATGCAATCAGTTGTCCCGCCGCCGGCTTCCAGGGTCATGCCAGCGCCCTCGGCGGCCACGACGGTGTCCGGTCCCTTCTCGAGCAGCCCGGTGATCCGGTCGGTGCGCAACTCCGCCGCGCCGGTAATGGCCGCCCGGGCGTCGCGGCCGGCGCCGGCTACCGGGGTGCTCGAGTCGGTGACCGCGCCGGAGGTCCCGAGCGGTCCGCTGGCACCGGCCGGTGCGGCGCTCTCGATGGCGATGCTGGCGGGGGCTCGCCGGGAGACCGCGTCTCCGCTGTCAGCCACCGCGACGGTTGCCCCGGCGGCGGCGGAAACGGTCGGGGGTGCCGCCGATGCGGCGCTGCCGTTACTGGACGGGGTTTCCGACCTTTTGACCTCCGATTTCGGCGAGCCCTATGTGTATGTCGGATTGACGAACTTCAAATGGCAATACGGTCCGGCGCTGATTCTGCTTAATACCGACTCCAACGCGAAAGACGACACGTCTTGGCAGTACCCCAAGGGCTTGGACAAAGAACGTCAATTTGAACTCACCGGGACCCAGAAAATAGAGACCAGTCCTGATGGCACAACGGTTTTCGTTACCACGATCTATAAGGGCCGGCCCGCTGTGGTGGTGGCCAACGCTGAATACCTGGGCTTGGACATCGCGAAGCAGGTCGGTTCAAGCACCCCGCTGAAGAAGCTCGATATCACCGCGGTCGTCCCCCTGGCTCCCGAAGGCTCCGGGCGTGAACTTGAGCAAACCAACGGAATGGCAGTCAGCCCGGACGGGAAGCGGGTTTACGTTTCGGGTCGTGACGGCTACATCAAAGTGGTCGAAGACTCGACGCTGCTCGGCCAGCTGACCCCCGACCCCAGCGCGGGTTGGCAAGGCGTGCCCGGGTGGGGCTTCAGCGACCGACCGGGGCCGTTGGTGGTCAGTCCGGACGGCAAGCGCCTCTACGTCGCCAGCGGAACAGGCGTCGTCAGCGTGTTCGACACCGAGAATCTCGGCACACCGGTAACGAATCCGAGCGGGATCACAACCTGGCAGGCCACGCCGATCAAAACCGCGATCATCGACGGCGGGATCGCCGGCGAGGAGCACTACCGGGCATCGACCCCGATGGACATTGCGATCACACCCGACGGCAACACCCTCTACGTCGCGTTCGCCGGCGGATACACGAGTCGCTACGACGACCTGAGCGGCACATGGGCTTTCGCGACCGACACCATGAAGGTCCTGGGCGAGAAGGCCCCTGGGGGTAGCGGTGCGCTCGTTCCGCAGCCGGTCAGCAAGGCGTATGGCGCGCTCGCGGTCAGTCCCGACGGCGCCCGTCTCTACATCACCAACGACCGGTTCCGCCCCGGCGGGATCACAGTGGTCGACACCGCCCGCAGCAGGGAGATCGGCTCAGCCCTCAACACCTCCAGCGCGGACGGGTGGTCTGCGAACGACGTGGTGCTCAGCCCGGACGGCCGCAGCGCCTGGGTTCGCACCGGAGTCGTCAGGGGCTACATGGGTTACGCGGCCGTCGAGCGATTCGACCCGTTCACGATGAAATTCTCGGCCCCGCGATTCGAGTGGGTTACCGCTGGCGGTGACGACGGATTGGCCGTCGGAACGGGAAGCAGCCTGGTGGGCAGCGGGCTGATCCCGGACGGCACCGACTGCGGCTGCAACCGGGCGCCGGTGAAGGGCAGCGGCACCGGCTACGTCGCGGGAAGTCTGTCCGTCGATGCCAATGGCGTGGTGCGCGGCCAGGTTAGCGCCACCGATCCCGATGACGGCGACACACTGAAGTTCAAGGGCTACCACATCGGCGACGCAGGGGGAGACGACGTCGTCGTCGACCTGCTGGACGGGTCGTCGCGTTTCACTACAGCCAAGGGTGGCGTGGTCACGGTTCAATCGTCGGGCGAGTTCACCTACCAGCCCTCAGCCGAAGCCCAGGCGACCGCCGCGAAGGCGGGTGCCGTCGCGAGGGACAAGTTCGACACCTTCGGTGTGTCGGTCTACGACCGGGAGCGGGAGACCGCCGGCGGTCTAGCCGTGGTTCCGGTTACGGTGCCGATCAGCCCCGCCGCTCCGACGGTGACACTGACGGGCCCGGCGGCCCCGATTAACGAGGGCAGCGCTGGAAAACCGGGTAAAGCGACATTCACCGTGGCGTTGGCTAACGGGGCCAAGGCCGGGGCCAACGGCGTGGTGGTCGACTACCAGTTGAGCCAATCGGGCACGAATCCGGCCTGGGCGGACGACGACTATGTGGTGCCGTCGGCCAGGGTGACCATTCCCAAGGATGCCAACTCCGCCCAGTTCAGCGTGACGTTCGTCGGAGATGGAGTAGTGGAGCCCGATGAGACATTTGCCGTGACGATGGTCTCCGCGACGGGGGCGACGCTGGGTGCGGCCAAGGCTGCGACGGTGACGATCAAGAACGACGACATCGCTGCGCCGCCGGTGGTGTCGTTGGTGGGTCCGGCGGCGCCGGTGGTCGAGGGCAATAGTGGGGTGTCCAAGGCGACGTTCACGGTGGCGTTGGCCAATGGGGCCAAGGCTGCCAGTGATGTGACGGTGAAGTATTCGGCGGCGGGGTCGGGTTCGGCGCGGGCTACGTCGGGGACGGATTTCACGGCGCCGTTGGGGTCGGTGAAGATTCTCAAGGGTGCGAATTCGGCGACGTTCAGCGTTGATGTGCGTGGGGATACGACGGTGGAGTCCGATGAGGCGTTCACGGTGACGTTGACCTCGGCGACGGGGGCGACGTTGGGGGCGGCCAAGGCTGCGACGGTGACGATCCGCAACGACGATGTGTCACCGGTGGTGTCGCTGAGTCCGGGGTCGGTGAATGTGGTGGAGGGTAATAGCGGGGTGTCCAAGGCGACGTTCACGGTGGCGTTGGCCAACGGGGCCACGGCGGCCTCGGATATGACCGTCAAGTACGCCACCTCCTCGCCGACGTCCGGTAACCGGGCCACGGCGGGAACCGATTACACCGCGGTGTCGTCGGGGTCGGTGAAGATCCTCAAGGGCACCAATTCGGCGACGTTCGCGGTGGATGTGCGAGGGGATAAGACAATCGAGGCCGATGAGATGTTCCTGGTGAGGTTGACAGGGGCCACCGGTGCCGCACTGGGCACGGTCAAGACCGCCACGGTCACGATCCGCAACGACGACGGGGTGATCAGCGCGCTCTAAAGACGCGACCCGATTGGTGCCGTAGGTCAGTCAGCGCATGACGTAGTCGGCGGCATCAGGTTTGCGTGTCCAGGCCCAGTAGTCCACCAGCCGCCACGGACTCAGTGAATGCACCACACCGCGGGCGTCCTTGTAGAAGCTGTGGGCAATGCTGGGCTGCGACCAGACCATGGTTTTCAGTTCGGCCTGGCATCTCACGTACCAGTTGTCGTAGGCCTGCCGCGTCGGTTCGATGGCCTCCTTGCCGGACGACAGCAGCAGGT
>CAZRFC010000151.1:6383-9765 GCA_964598975.1 uncultured Mycobacterium sp.
GGAGTGGAAGATCAGGCTGCCGCCGCTGGCCAGATTGGTGCCGGGCCCGTACCTGCAGAAAAAGTTCGGGAAGCCCGGAATGGTGATGCCGAGGTAGGCGGCCGGTTGCAGCCCCCAGGCGTCATGCAGTTCGATCCCGTCCCGTCCGACCACAGTGAGTGAGGACAGGAAGTCGTTCACCCGGAAGCCGGTGGCGTAGACGATCACGTCCGCGTGGTGGTGGTCGCCGTGGCTGTCGACGACGGCGTCCGGTCCGATGTGGTCGACGCCGCCGCGGACCAGTTCGACGTTGTCGCGGCGCAGGGTCTGCAGCCAACTGCCATTGTCCTGAAGGGTGCGCTTGCCGGTGGCCGGATAGTCCGGGATTACTTTGGTGGCCAACTGTTCTGAGTTCGGGGAGCCCTCGAGTTGGCTGGTGATCCACTGCGTGAACATCAGCCGAGCCATGTCGTTGGCGGCGCTGACCGCGTGCTGCTGGTCGGGCCAGGCCGGGTCGACTTTCGCCGCGGCCAGGCCGGTGTCGCAGCCGGGCCAGAAGATGAGGAACCGGTACCAGCGGCCGTAGAAGGGCAGATGCTTGATGGCCCAACGCATTCCGTCTCCGACGGTGGCGTGGTAGTTGGGGTTGGGGAACATCCACTGGGCGGTGCGCTGGATGATGGTCAGGCGTCCGACGGTGTCGGCGATCGCGGGGGCGATCTGGAACCCGGTGGCACCGGCGCCGATCATCACAACGTCTTTGCCGGTGAGGTCGACGCTGTCGTCCCATCGGGCGGTGTGGAAGGCTGGGCCGTTGAACGAGTCCCTGCCAGGGAAGCCGGGGATGAACGGCACGTTGAGTTGACCGACGGCGCTGATCACCGCTCTGGCGCAGAGTGTTTCGCCGGTCGACAGCGTGATCGTCCACATGCCGGCGTCGTCCTCCCAGACGAGCGAGGTCGCCTCGGTGTTGAAACGCACGTGTTGGCCGACGTCGTGGCGTGCCATCACGTCGGCGAAGTATGCTTGAAGTTCGGGTTGGCGGGCGAAGAACTCGCTCCAGTGGTCGGCCGGTTCGAAGCTGTAGCAGTAGAAGTGATTTCCGACGTCCACCCTCGCGCCGGGGTAGCGGTTCTCCCACCAGGTCCCGCCGACGCCCGGATTCTTCTCGATCACCGTGAACGGCACCCCGGCCTGCTTGAGGCGGATCGCCGCCAGCAATCCGGACTGCCCGCACCCGATCACCACCACCGGGAATTCGGCGCGGTCGGCCGGATCGGAGACCAGTTCGCCGGCGCGGGCTGCCCCGGGTTTGGGAGCGCCGTCGAGTTCCATCTCCTCGAGCATCATCGGGACGTACTCGCCGGGGACTTCCGCCGCGGCGATCCAGTCCATCATCCGCTTCAGCAGTGCCGGTGGCACCGGCGCAGGCTCCGGGCAGCCTCGGTCGCGATAGTCGGTGATGATGTCCAGTGCCAGCGTGCGGGCGGCGGCCTTGTCCTCCTCGGACATGAAGCCCTGCACTTCGTTGAGGAACAGCCCGGCAGGCCGCAGCGGTCCGTCGAGGATGGCACGGCGCACCGCGTCGTCGTCGGTCATGTGCACGCAGGACATCAGCAGCGCGGGAATCGACACGTCCGCCAACGCGGCGGAGATTTCGGCGTCGGAGTCGGTGAACGGCTCGCCGGCGTGCGGGTTGCGCATAGTTCAGGCTAGGGCGAACCGCACCCGAGCGGAGGGGCTTCTAGCAGCCGATGGCCGCCCGAAGCGTGTGGCACATCTGGTGAAGGCGAACCGGGGACAACCGAGTGATCCGGCGCCGGAAGGCAGACCGAGGGACAGTGTGGATGTTGTCGAAGTTCACGACACAGTCACTCGGTACGCCGTCGTCCGCTGTCGTTAATTCGAGTTCGGAGACCAAACCGCGTCGTGTGCGGGTCAGTGCTGCGACCACAACGGCTCCGATGCGGTCCGCTACGGGGTCGCGGGTCAGGACGAGTACCGGCCGATCACCCCCTGACGTGGCGGCGAACCAGAGCTCACCCCTCTGCATCGGCCCAGTCGCTCCAGTCCTCGGCGGGATCCCAGTCGGCGATATCGCCGAGAGCTTTCTCGTTGTCTGTCAACGGCTGCTCCTCGTAGGCGCGCGCCTCAAGTTCGGAGGCGAGCTCGGAAAGATGCCGCCGCAATGCAGCGCGCAGCAGTTCAGACCGGTCCATGTGCAGCCGCCGCGCCCACAGTTCGACGGCAGCCGCGTCGTCGTCGGTGACGCGAAAACTCAGCATCGTCATACAATGATCGTAATCTGTATGACAGAAGATTGTCCCCGTCAATCTCCAGCCTGCAGGACTACCATCGCCCGCGCCTGCACCCGCACCGGATCGCCGGCCTTTACCGCCCCGGCCTCCCGGATCTCACCCGGTCCGGCGGCGGTGTCGACCACCGCTTCCCAGGCCGCGGCGAACTCGGCCGGCGGCAGGGTGAACTCGATCGGCTCGTGATGGGCGTTGAAGCACATGACGAATGAGTCGTCGGTGACCCGCCGGCCGCAAGGGTCGAGATCGGGAATGCCCTGCCCGTTGAGGTACACCGCCACCGACTTGCCGAATCCGGAATCCCAGTCCTCGTCGCTCATCTCCGAGCCGTCGGGACGGAACCAGGTGATGTCGGGAAGGCCGGCGGCGCCGCGCTGCCGGACCGGACGGCCGTTGAAGAACCGCTTGCGGCGGAACACCGGGTGCGCCGCCCGCAGTGCGGCCACCGAGGCGACGAAGTCCATCAGCGCGTCGTCGGCGCGCGCCCAGTCGATCCAGGTGACCTCGTTGTCCTGGCAGTAGCCGTTGTTGTTGCCCCGTTGGGTCCGGCCGAGTTCGTCGCCGTGGCACACCATCGGAACGCCCTGGGACAGAAACAAAGTGGTGATGAAGTTGCGCTGCTGGCGGCTGCGCAGGGCGTTGACTTCCGGGTCGGCGCTCGGTCCCTCCACCCCGCAGTTCCAGGACCGGTTGTGGCTCTCGCCGTCGTTGTTGTCCTCGCCGTTGGCCTCGTTGTGTTTGTGGTTGTAGGACACCAGATCCCGCAGCGTGAAGCCGTCGTGGGCGGTGACGAAGTTGATCGAGGCGACGGGCCGGCGGGCGGTCGCCTCATAGAGGTCGGCTGACCCGGAGATACGGTAGGCGAACTCGCCGAGGCTGGCGTCTTCGCCGCGCCAGAAGTCGCGCACCGTGTCACGGAACTTGCCGTTCCACTCCGTCCACTGCGGCGGGAAGTTACCGACCTGGTAGCCGCCCGGGCCGACGTCCCACGGTTCGGCGATCAGCTTGACCTGGCTGACCACCGGATCCTGCTGTACCAGTTCGAAAAACGTCGCCAGCCGGTCGACGTCATAGAACTCGCGGGCCAG
>CAZRFC010000152.1:0-8759 GCA_964598975.1 uncultured Mycobacterium sp.
TTCAACATCGCCCGGGTGGTGGCCGTCGAACTGGGCTACGACTTCCTGCCCGGTGTGACCGTCAACCGGTACTGCTCGTCCTCACTGCAGACCACCCGGATGGCGTTCCACGCGATCAAGGCCGGCGAGGGTTCGGCGTTCATCTCCGCTGGCGTGGAGACCGTGTCGCGGTTCCCGAAGGGCACCTCGGACGGCTGGCCCGACTCGCACAACCCGCTGTTCGCCGAGGCCGAGGCGCGCACCGCCGCGTCCGCCGAGGGTGCCGAGTCCTGGCACGACCCGCGCGAGGACGGCAACCTGCCCGATGTCTACATCGCCATGGGCCAGACCGCCGAGAACGTCGCCCTCTACACCGGCATCAGCCGCGAGGACCAAGACCGCTGGGGCGTGCGCAGCCAGAATCGCGCCGAGGAGGCCATCAAGAGCGGCTTCTTCGACCGCGAGATCTCGCCGGTGACACTGCCCGACGGCACCGTCGTCTCCACCGACGACGGCCCGCGGGCGGGCACTAACTACGAGGGCGTCAGCCAGCTCAAGCCGGTCTTCCGGCCCAACGGCACCGTGACCGCCGGCAACGCCTGCCCGCTCAACGACGGTGCCGCCGCGGTGATCGTCATGTCCGACGTTCGCGCCAAGGAGTTGGGCCTGACCCCGCTGGCCCGCATCGTCGCCACCGGGGTGTCGGGCCTGTCGCCGGAGATCATGGGCTTGGGCCCGATCGAGGCGGTTCGCAAGGCCCTTGGATACGCCAAGATGAGCGTCTCCGACATCGACCTGTTCGAGATCAACGAGGCCTTCGCCGTTCAGGTGCTCGGCTCGGCCCGCGAACTGGGCATCGACGAGGACAAGCTCAATGTCTCCGGTGGGGCGATCGCGCTGGGCCATCCGTTCGGGATGACCGGCGCCCGCATCACCGCCACCCTGCTGAACAACCTTGCGACCCACGACAAGACGTTCGGCGTGGAGACCATGTGCGTCGGCGGCGGGCAGGGCATGGCGATGGTGATCGAGCGGCTGAGCTGACCTTCATCGACTCTGCGCCCGGATCGTCAGATCCGGCGTTTTCGCGATCTCAGCGCAGAGTGGACGATGTCCGCACATTCCATGCCCGCTGCAGTCTGCCGATGATCTCGTCGCGTGGTGTCCCGGCCGCGACCCTGATGACGATCCAGCCGAGGGCGGCAAGATCCTCAAGGCGCCTGATGTCCTTGGCGAACTGCCGAGGGTCGGTTCGATGGTGGTCACCGTCGTATTCGACGGCGATCTTGAGGTTCTCCCAGCCCATGTCGAGGTAGTACGTCTTCGTTCCGCACCGCACCGGGATCTGGGTGCGCGGCCTGGGAAAGCCCGCGTTGATGACGAGTAGTCGCAGCCAGGTCTCCTTGGGGGATTCCGCGCCGGGGTCATACAGCCGCAGCACTCGCCCAACCTGGCGAACACCCCGAACACCTCGATGACGCGAAGCCAGGTCCAGTACCTCCTTGCGGTCAAAGACCGCGGCTGCACCGAGGGCGTCAACTTTGGCTACGGCACCGCCGAGGGGCGGGCGGCGCGCAAGATCGAATGCGGTTCGCGTCAGAGAGGTCACCGGGACGCGTCCCAGTACGACAGATTCCCCGGCAGCAAGTCCCAGTGCGGAGGTGATGATGCCCGCGGGGGGTCTCGCGTTGGTCCAGACCAACTCGACGGGCTCGGTTTCGTCAACCCACTTGGCTCCGTACAAGCGTGATGCAGTGAGCCCCGCGACGATGCCCTGCCGCCGAGACCACAGCCACGCCCCTTCGACGCGGTCCGCGAACCTGGGCGTGAGTTGAGATGCCATGTAGACGCCCGGAAACAGCGCCACATAATGCGATCGGAGCTCGTGCTTGCGTACGAGTCCGTTGCATATGGCCTCGGCCCCGATGAATGGTCCACCCAACACAGCAGCATCATCGGGTTTACGGACTCATCGAGTCTGCGCCCAGACCGCGTCTTGTGGAGAAATCGCGATCTCTGCGCAGGATCGATGGAATCCCAACGAAAAAGCCCCGCCGAAGCGGGGCTTTCTCGTCGTCGGACTGCGGTCTGTCATTCGCTCCGGAAGTAGCTGAGCAGACGCAGGATCTCGATGTAGAGCCACACCAGGGTGACGGTGAGGCCGAGGGCGACGCCCCAGGCGGCCTTCTCGGGAGCACCGGCGCGGATCATCTGGTCGGCCGAGTCGAAATCCACCAGGAAGCTGAACGCCGCCAGGCCGATGCAGACCAGCGAGAAGATGATCGCCAACGGGCCACCGGCGCGCAGGCCCATGCCCTCGCCGCCGCCAACGCCGAACATGCCCAGCACCAGGTTGCCGAGCATCAGCACCAAGACGCCGATCATGCCGGCGACCAGGAAGCGGGTGAACTTCGGTGTGACCCGGATGGCGCCGGTCTTGTAGACGACGAGCATCCCGAAGAAGACACCGACGGTGCCGAGGACCGCCTGGGTGATGAGCGCGCCGGCGTTGCCATCGGCGACCACCACGTTGCCGAACACCCACGACACGGCGCCGAGGAACAGACCCTCCAGGGCCGCGTAGCTGAGCACGATCGCCGGGTTGTCCTGCTTGCGGCCGAACGTCGCGATCAGCACCAGGGCCAGACCGCCGAGCGAGCCGACCAGGGTGAACGGCATCGCCAGGCCGGGGCTGCCACCGACGAGGAAGTAGGAGATGACCGCCACCACGGACAGCACCCCGAGGGTGATACCGGTCTTGGTGACGACGTCATCGATGGTCAGCGGCCGCGAAACACCGGTCTGCGGCGGATAACCCGCATAGGGCTGGGCCTGCTGGTAAGCCATCTGCTGAGCACCGGCAATACCGGTGCCGAATTGCGAGTACCCGCCCTGTTGCTGCCCTTGGGGCAACGAGCGGAATACCGGGTTGCTGCTTTGCCGCACCGCGGGATCCTCCCAGTAAGACGAATGGAACACTACGTCAACGAACGACCCGCCCGGCTTGTTCCCGCAGGAGCCTTCCGGATTTTGCCGTCGTAGATTCACCTTACCTGGCATCCCAGTCTTCGCCACCGGCTTCGGTCCTGGTAGAACTCCGACGGTGAGCGCAGACACCGACGAAGTGCTGGTCCGCGTCGAGCGCGGGGTCGGATTCCTGACCCTGAATCGCCCGAAGGCGATCAACTCGCTGACCCAGACCATGGTGACCGCCCTGGACGCCGCTCTGGCCGCCTGGGAACGCGACGACGAGGTGCGCACCGTGGTGATCAACGGCGCCGGGGATCGGGGACTCTGCGCCGGCGGCGACGTGGTTGCGCTCTACCACAGCGCCAGAGCCGACGGCGTCGAGGCAAGACGCTTCTGGTTCGACGAGTACCGCCTCAACGCGCGCATCGGGGGCTATCCCAAGCCCTACGTCGCCCTGATGGACGGCATCGTCATGGGCGGCGGGGTCGGGGTGAGCGCGCACGGCAGCGTCCGAGTGGTCACCGAGAAGTCCAAAGTCGCCTTCCCTGAGGTGGGAATCGGCTTCATCCCCGACGTTGGCGGCACCTACCTCCTGTCCCGGGCACCGGGCCTGCTCGGCGTCCACGCCGCGCTGACCGGTGCGCCGTTCTCCGGGGCGGACGCCATCGAACTCGGCTTCGCCGACCACTTCGTGCCGCAGACCGACCTTGAACCGTTCACCGCCATGGTCGAGGCGGAAGGACCGGAGGCCGCGGTCACCGCCTACGCCCAGCAACCGCCGCCCAGTGAATTAGCCGCGCAGCGGGAGTGGATCGACCAGTGCTACGCCGGGGAAACGGTCGCCGAGATCGTGGCCGCGCTGCGCGGATACGGCGGTCCGGCCAACGAAGCCGCCGATCTCATCGCCACCCGCTCCCCCGTCGCGCTGTCGGTGGCACTGGAGGCCGTACGCAGGGCTGGCAGGCTCGGCAGCCTCGAGGACGTTCTGGTGCAGGAGTACCGGGTGTCCTGCGCGTCGCTGAAGTCGCACGATTTCGTGGAGGGCATCCGCGCCCAGTTGGTCGACAAAGACCGCAACCCGCAGTGGTCGCCGTCCTCGATCGCCGCGGTGACCGACGACGATGTGGCGGCCTACTTCGTGCCCGCCGATCCCGATCTGACGTTCTAGAAGGAGTAGGAACAATGAGCTACGAGACCATCCTGGTGAGCCGCGCCGAGCGGGTCGGCACCATAACCCTCAATCGCCCCCAGGCGCTCAATGCCCTCAACAGCCAGGTGCTGCGCGAAGTCACCAGCGCCGCAGCCGAATTCGACGCCGACCCGGGTATCGGCGCGATCATCATCACCGGATCGGGCGAGAAGGCGTTCGCCGCCGGCGCCGATATCAAGGAGATGGCGTCGCTGTCGTTCTCGGAGGTCTTCGAGTCCGACTTCTTCGCCGCCTGGGGCAAGCTCGCCGCGGTGCGCACCCCGCTGATCGCTGCGGTCGCCGGCTACGCGCTAGGCGGCGGCTGCGAATTGGCGATGATGTGCGACGTGATCATCGCCGCCGACACCGCCAAGTTCGGCCAGCCCGAGATCAAGCTCGGGGTGCTGCCCGGGATGGGCGGCTCGCAGCGACTGACCCGCGCGATCGGGAAGGCCAAGGCAATGGACCTGATCCTGACCGGCCGCAACATCGACGCCGCCGAAGCCGAGCGCAGCGGCCTGGTGTCGCGGGTGGTGCCGGCCGAGAAACTACTCGAGGAGGCCAACGCGGTGGCCACCACCATCTCGCAGATGTCGCGGTCGGCGGCGCGGATGGCCAAGGAAGCGGTCAACCGGGCCTTCGAGTCCTCCCTCACCGAGGGCCTGCTCTACGAGCGCCGACTGTTCCACTCCGCGTTCGCCACCGAGGACCAGACCGAGGGGATGGCAGCCTTCACCGAGAAACGCGCCCCCAACTTCACCCACCGCTAGGCTGCCCTTCCGTGGCTGTCACCGACGTCGAATCCGCGCCCGCGAAAACCGAGCAACCCAAAGCCGACTGGTGGCAGCGCCGCTACACCTTCACCGGCACCGCGGTGGGCCTGCTGTTCCTGCTGCTGTCGATGACGCCGTCGCTGCTGCCGCGCGGCCCGATGTTCCAGGGCATCGTCAGCGGCGCGGCCGGTGCCATCGGGTACGGCCTCGGTGTCTTCGCGGTCTGGCTGGTGCGGTTCATGCAGTCCCGACCCACCAGTCCGCCCGCGCCCCGCAAGGCGTGGGCGATCCTGGCCGTGGCCGGCGCCCTCGCGGTGCTGCTGGGCATCGTCTACTTCCATAGCTGGCAGAACCACGTCCGCGACCTTTTCGGTGTGCCAAGGCTGCAGTGGTACAACTACATTCAGGCCGCCGTGCTCTCGGTCCTGCTGCTGTTCGTCTTCGTCGAGGTCGGACAGCTCATCGGACGGCTCGTGCGTTTCCTTTCCCGGCAGCTGGGTCGCGTTGCCCCACCGCGGGTTTCGTTCGTCGTGACGGTGTTCGTGCTGTTGTCCGTGGGAATCGCCATTCTCAACGGCGTTGTCGTTCGCGGCACGATGAGCCTGCTGAACAAGACCTTCTCGTCGGTCAATGACGAGATGGATCCCAACCTGCCGGCCCCGACCACGGCGCTGCGGTCCGGCGGGCCGGGCTCCCTGACGTCCTGGGCGTCGCTGGGCCACCAGGGCCGGATCTTCCTACACGGCGGCCCCACCGTGGACCAACTGACCGAATTCAACAAGGCGCCCGCGACCGAGCCGATCCGGGCCTACGCAGGATTGCACTCCGCCGACGGCATCCGCGCCACTGCGGAGCTAGCCGCGAAAGAGTTGGAGCGCGCCGGCGGCCTCAAGCGCAAGGTGATCGCGGTGGCGACGACCACCGGCACCGGTTGGATCAACGCATCCGAGGCCGACTCGCTGGAGTACATGTACAACGGCGACACCGCCATCGTCAGCATGCAGTACTCGTTCCTGCCCAGTTGGCTGTCATTCCTGGTGGACAAGGAGAACGCCCGCCAGGCAGGTCAGGCGCTGTTCGAGGCGGTCGACGCGAAGGTGCGCGAACTGCCCGAGGCGCAGCGGCCGAAGATCGTGGTGTTCGGCGAGAGCCTCGGCTCGTTCGGCGGCGAGGCGCCGTTCCTCAGCCCGAACAACATCATCGCCCGCACCGACGGTGCGCTGTTCTCCGGCCCGACGTTCCAGAACACCATGCGTGACGCCGTCACCCTCGACCGCGATCCCGGCTCCCCGGAGTGGCTGCCGATCTTCGACGGCGGTGCCAATGTTCGCTTCGCCGCGCGGGCGGACAACCTGGCCCGCCCGGACGCCCCGTGGGAGAAGCCGCGCATCGTCTACCTACAGCACGCATCGGACCCGATCGCCTGGTTCAACCCGGAACTGCTTTTCGCAGAACCGGATTGGCTGCGCGAGCCGCGCGGCTACGACGTGTCCGAGGACATGACCTGGATACCGGTGGTGACCTTCCTGCAGGTGTCCGCCGATATGGCGGTGGCGGTCGATGTGCCCGACGGCCACGGCCACCGGTACGTCAAGGACGTCGTCAACGCCTGGGCCGCGATCCTGCAGCCACCGGGATGGACCACGGCGAAGACGGAAACACTGCGTAGTCGGGTAACCCAGGACTACCCGCAGTAGCCAGCGCGGTCGCCAGCAGGGGCAGCACGCCGGTCCTCGCCAACGACTGGTAGCCACCGACGATGTCGGTGGCCCGGTGCAGACCGAGATCCTGCAGCGCGGCCGCGGCCAGGCTCGAGGTGTAGCCCTGCGAGCACAGCACCACCCACTCGACGTCGTCGTCGGTGGCCTGCGGCAGGCGGGAGTCGCTGGTCGGGTCGCAACGCCACTCCAGCACGTTCCGTTCGATCACCAGCGCACCGGCCAACTGACCTTCAAATGCGCGCTGGGCCGCCGGTCGGATGTCGACCAGGATCGCGCCGCGGCCGACCGCTGCCGGAGCCTCAGCGGGCTCCAACCGCCGCAGCCGGTCCCGGGCCCGCGCCAGTGCCCTGTCGATCCGGCTGCTCATGCCGTCTTCTCCGGCTGATCGGTCAGTTCGGTCCGGGTGCGCCGCAGCCGCTGCCGGGGCGTCACCTCGTAGTAGGACATCGCGGTCAACGGCGGCGAATAGGCGTGCACGCTCAGCGTCTCGAACGGGGTGTCGCCGGCGGCGCCCACATCGTGCACCCACCCCAGCGGAAAGGCGGCCTGGTCACCGGCTTCCAGACGTCGTCGACGCAAACGTTGCCCGTCCCAACGAAATTCGTTCAGACTGCCGGAGAGCACCGTCAGCGCCCCCAACGAGCCGCCGTGGTCGTGCAACTCGGTGGTGTGCCCCGGCACCCAGCTGATCAACCAGACGTCGAGGTCGTCGTCGGCGTGCAGACGGGCGTACCAGCGGGCGTCCGCCGGCGGACCGCCTGCGGGCAGGAAGCGATCGAATCGGCCGTCGAGCACCCCGTCGGCGAAGGCATCGCAGGTGTGCAGCAGGTCGGCCGGACGCAGCCGGGTGGGCAGGGCGGACTGAAGGATCCGAGGAGACAGGGTCCGAGAAGGCAGGGGCCGGGCAGACATGAGCGGAACTCCGGGTCGAGGGGTCGGTGGCGGGCGTCGATCAGGCCCGACAACACTCCTGCGATCCGGGGTACGTGTTCATGGCCGAGAGTGTTGCATAGATTGACCCCATGCCGAGCATCCGCCGCCTCCAACGACTCGCACTGATCACGGTCGCCACCACCGCTGCCGCCGCGGTGTCGGGATGTTCCGCCGAGGACGCCGATCGGGCCGAACCGGTGCCTACTGCCAGTGCTGCCGAGCAGTCCGCGGTGCAGTCTTCCGAGGAGAGAATCGGGTTGTCCCCCGGCGGAGTCACCACCAAGATCAACGTCCCCGCGCAGTCCCTGGAGGAGCAATACGCGCAGGCCTGCATGAGTGCCAAGGACTGGATGACGACCAAGGGCGGTGATCCGACGAGCCTGGTGGAGCCGTTCCTCAAGGAGGTTCAGTCCTCCGATCAGGCCAGCCCGGCGGCCTTCGGCAAGACCTGGCCGCAACTGAGCGAGGCCCAGCAGGCGGCGGTGATCATCGCCGTGGAGGCCGCCGCTGCCGGCGGCTGCTAGCCGGCGACCGGGCCTCCCTGCCGCACCCGGGCACTCCGGAATCACGCTGAGCGAAATGCCCCGGGCTACCGGGGCATTCCCACCCCGGTGACAATGACGTCATGGCCAAACGAGTGGCGCTGGCACTGGGCAGCGGGGGTGCGCGGGGGTATGCCCACATCGGCGTCATCAACGAACTCCGCAGTCGCGGCTATGAGGTCGTGGGGATCGCCGGGTCCTCGATGGGCGCACTGGTGGGCGGTTTGTACGCCGCGGGGTCGCTGGACGAGTTCACCCGGTGGGCCCGCACTCTGACCGGCCCCGCCATGCTGCGACTGCTCGACCCGTCCATCTCGGCGCCCGGGGTGTTGCGGGCGGGCAAGATCATCGATGCGGTGCGCGATATCGTCGGCGATGTCGCCATCGAGCAACTCCCGATTTCGTATACCGCGGTCACCACCGATCTGATCGCGGGCAAGTCGGTGTGGTTGCAGCGGGGACCGCTCGACGAAGCGATCAGAGCGTCGATCGCCATCCCCGGGATGATCGCACCGCATGTGCTCGACGGACGGGTCCTGGCCGACGGCGGGATCCTCGACCCGCTGCCCATCGCCCCGATCGCGGCAACCAACGCCGACCTCACCGTCGCGGTGAGCGTCTCCGGCATGGACGTCGACGTCGCCGACGATGA
>CAZRFC010000152.1:8769-9637 GCA_964598975.1 uncultured Mycobacterium sp.
GCTGGCCACCGTGGACAGGTATTTCCGCTCGGCATCGAGCGCGCCGGGGAACTCCATGGCTGGAGGTCCGTGCCCCGGCACCACGCGCGCCGCTTTCCGCGTCGCAAGCTCGTCCAGCAGCGAAAGCCAGCCCTTGATGGAGCCGTCGACGTCGCCGACGATGAGATCAGGCCGACCCGCGAGCGGCTGAACCGGTTGTGGCGCAGCACCTCTGCCCTCCTCGACCGATTCGGCACCGGGGCCGCCCCGTTCGACATCGCCGAGATCGACCCCGAGGTCGACGAGTTCGGCGATGCCGAGCCCGCCACCCACATGCCCAAGCTGCGCAGTTTCGCGGTGATGATGCGCACGATCGACATCGCGCAGGCGGCGTTGGCCCGTCACCAGATGGCTGCTTATCCCCCGGACATCCTCATCGAGGTGCCGCGCACCGCCTGCCGCAGCCTGGATTTCCATCGCGCCGCCGAGGTGATCGACCTGGGCCACGAACTCGCGGCACGCGCATTGGACCGCTTCGACGCCGACGGGTGAGCACCGATGCCGCGACGGTGGCGGCGCAGTACGTTCAGAACATGACCGTGACAACCCTGCGGGACGTCCTGATCTGGTCCCTGGTCTTCAACTACGTGATCCTGCTGGTGTGGTTCGCCGCCCTGACCTACGCCCATGACTGGGTCTACCGGCTGCACAGCCGCTGGTTTGCGTTGTCGCGGGAGTCCTTCGACGCCATCCACTACGGCGGAATGGCCGTCTACAAGATCGGTGTGCTGCTGCTCAACCTCGCGCCCCTGATCGCGATTCTGATCGCGACATGAGCGTCAGCCGCGATTCTGATCGCGACCAGGGGCCGGGAGGTGATCAGCCCTTG
>CAZRFC010000153.1:0-9595 GCA_964598975.1 uncultured Mycobacterium sp.
ACCTTGCGCGAGACCGAGTCGGCGTTGGCCTATCTCGGCCTATCTCGGCCTATCTCCTGGGTATCGCGCCTTCCTGAGCCGATGTTCTGGTCCGCAGCCGAGTGGTTTCACCAATGGTCAGCAGGTGTTCATCATCCCCTCACCTGGATGACGTTCCCTGCAAGCGCTCTGCTGCTTTGATCTGGCGACGTGAAGCCTTTGCGCAGGAGGGACCTGACACGTGACTGAGCCATTGCCTTACGACGTCGGGATGGTGTCGGTCGTTCGGCGTTGCGGGCGAGAAGGATGTGCCCGTCGAAGGAAGGCCGACGGCTTCTGTTCGGTCTTGTGCATGGAGATTGATCGCAGACTGACCAAGACCCGCGCTCTGATCGCGGAAAAGGGTATTAGTCCGGCCGCGGCTGATCTGTGGGCTGCGACTGTTTCCCTTTCCGACCAACTCTCTGAGGTGAATCGCCTGCAGAGCCTCATCAAGGCACAGAAGGCCAGCCGTTAGCGGGCGGTTGGTTACGTCCGCGACCCGGCGAAAAATAGCTGAGATGCAATGTCGAAGGCCGTGAAGGACGACTCGGAAACCTCACGTCACCGGGAAGTCGAGCGCAAGTTCGATGTGCGTGAGGAGACTCCCGGACCGTCGTTCGACGGCCTCGGGGTCGTCGCGACCGTCCGCAGGGAACCGACTCTGACCCTCAGTGCCGTCTACTTCGACACCCCGGGCCGTGACCTGGCCGCGCGCCGAATCACCCTGCGTCGGCGCACCGGCGGCACGGACGCCGGTTGGCACCTCAAGCTCCCTGCCGAGGATGCCGGGCGCATTGAGATCCACTCCGAGATGCGGGAGGGCGGCGACGACCGCGTACCGGCAGCGCTTCTCGACGTGGTGCTGGCCGTCGTGCGGGACCGCCCCCTGGTGCCGGTGGCCCGGATCACCAACCACCGCAACGTCGAGGTTCTCTGCGGCAGCGACGGCAGCGCTCTCGCGGAATTCTGCGATGACCATGTAACCGCTTCGGTAGAGGGGACCGACACCGAGCAGCGCTGGCGCGAATGGGAACTGGAACTCGCCGAGGACGCGATCATGCGGGGGACCGCCGATTTGCGGCTTCTGAACCGGCTGAGTAAACGACTGCGCGATGCCGGCGCGACACCGGCCCAACACGTGTCGAAACTCGCGCGCACCCTCGGACCTTCCGCGAGCGTGTACCGGCCGGTGCTCGAGTCGCGGCTTCCGCCGCGACAGGCACTGGCCGAGCAGATCGATGCATTGCTTGTCTGGGACCGCGCGGTGCGCGCCGAGGAGGACGACTCCGTCCACCAGATGCGGGTCGTTCTGCGTGCCATCCGCAGCCACCTGCAGTCCTCACCGGAGTCCTTCGGGTTGGCTAATGATTCCCCGCTTCTCGATGAACTCCGCGCACTCGCTGCGTTACTGGGTTCCGCCCGCGACGCCGAGGTGCTCGGTGACCGTCACCGCCAAGCCCTGGATAGCCTGAATCAGGAGTTGGTGCGCGGTCCGATCCGTGTACGCCTCGTCGACGGATCACGTGAGCGCTATCGCGCCGAACTTCGGAAGTCGTTGAGCGCTATGCGATCTCAACGCTACTTCCGGTTGCTCGACGGCCTCGAAGCGCTAATTCTGGCTGAGCCGCCCGGCCCGGAATTCGCGCGCAGTAAGGGCGCGAAAGCCACGATCCGAGCGGGCTACAGGCGCTTTCGCAAGCGGGCAGAGATTGCCGCCACTGCGGATCCGGGCTACCGCGACGCAGCACTGCACGCGGTCCGCAAAAGCGTCAAGAGGTTGCGCTACGCGGCCGCCGCGGCCGGATCAAAGGACGTGGCTAGGGCGGCTAAGGCGATTCAAGACCTGCTCGGCGATCACCACGACAGTGTGGTCAGTCGCGTTCAATTGCTCGAGCAGGCCGAACTTGCCCACGCCGCAGGGGAAGACACTTTCACCTACGGGCTGCTCCACGAACGCGAAGCGC
This sequence comes from uncultured Mycobacterium sp., assembly GCA_964598975.1. Classification (GTDB taxonomy): domain Bacteria; phylum Actinomycetota; class Actinomycetes; order Mycobacteriales; family Mycobacteriaceae; genus Mycobacterium. Next base: position 1,986 of record CAZRFC010000153.1, read on the forward strand.
ACTTGTCACGCGCTTGCGAGAGGCAAGTCGGCGCGGCAATGAAGTTGCTGAACCCGGACTCACTGACACTTCGTTCATCGGAAAGTCACCCTGCGGTCGCCGAGCAGCGTTAGTCTCCGCCGGTGCAGATACATCTGGATGGATACACCGTTGTCGACGACGAGGACGACGACCCGATACTTTTCGACCCGAAGGGCATCCCGGTCGACACCTGGAGGGAGAACTATCCTTACAACGAGCGGATGTCGCGGCCCGATTACGAAGAGCAGAAGCACATTCTGCAGGTTGAACTGCTGAAGCTCCAGAACTGGTCCAAGGCCAACGGCCTGCGGCACGTCATCGTGTTCGAGGGCCGCGACGCGGCCGGCAAGGGCGGCACCATCAAGCGGTTCATGGAACACCTCAACCCCCGCGGAGCGCGCGTCGTCGCATTGGAGAAGCCGACCGAAAAGGAAAGCACCCAGTGGTACTTTCAGCGCTACGTCAATCATCTGCCGTCGGCGGGTGAGATCGTGCTCTTCGACCGCTCCTGGTACAACCGTGCCGGGGTCGAGCGGGTCATGGGCTACTGCACGCCCAAGCAGCACGCTGAATTCGTCCGGCAGGTTCCGCTGTTCGAACAGATGCTCGTCAACGACGGGATCAGCCTGACCAAGCTGTGGTTCTCGGTGTCGCCGTCAGAACAGCGGACCCGCTTCACCATCCGCCACGTCGACCCGGTCCGGCAGTGGAAGCTCTCGCCGACCGACCTGGCGTCGCTGGACAAATGGGACGACTACACCGCCGCCAAAGAGGACATGTTCACCTGGACCGACACCGAAGTCGCCCCGTGGACCGTCATCAAGAGCAACGACAAGAAGCGTGCCCGGGTCAACGCGATGCGCCACGTCCTGAGCAAGTTCGACTATGCGGACAAGGATTACGAGGTGGTCGGCCAGCCGGACCCGCTGATCGTCGGGCGGGCACTTTCACATTCGGATTGAAACGGTTCGCCGAACGCGACAACCCTGTTCAGCAGTGATTCGCCAAAGGCCAACCCACCAGGGCCAGCCGTGCGGCGACCTGGTTGACCTCGTTGGCGTTCGGTTCCTTGGCGATCACGGTGCGGACAGCATGACGGATCTGGTCCTCGGTCGCCGGACTGTCGGGATCGCCTTCTCGGAGCACGGCCCAGCTCGCGCGGACCACCTCGTCCTCTTCCAGCGACCGCGACAGCAACGCCAGCAGCGGGTAGTAGTCCTTGGGGGGGACGCCGTCGGGGTATCCCTTGTGCAGCCAGTCGAGAACGGATTGGAAGTAGCTTGAGGAGGTCGGTTCGGCGGTGGTCATCGTGTCCTCACTTCTTGGGGAACATCGGGAAGAGGTCGATACCGAAGTGGTGGATGATCGTTGAGCGGGTGATCCATGCGACAGCGGCGATGATCACGAGTCCGACGAACGCAAACAGCAGGATTCCAAGGTATTTCAGCGGCGGATTCGGCTTGTGGACAAGGTGATCGGCCTCTTCGCCGCCTGCGCCGTGGGAGTAGGCGAGCAGGCCGGTGGCGAAGAGGGCGGGCAGACCGGCACCGAGGACCAGTCCGACGATGAGCACGTTCAGCGTGGATTCGAGGTAGCGCATTTGAGTTCGTCCTCCCGTCAGACTGACGTCGTCGTTGTGGTCGCGGAATCCTTCGTCGGTGCGTCGCGGACGTCCGCAGGGACGACGGAGTTGGTGGTCTCGTCCCAGTCGGCGTTGACGTTGTTGTGGTCGACCTTCTGCTGTTGGGCTCGCCACCACATGTAGAACGACAGCCCCACCAGGATCAGGAAGATCACGCCGTCGCCGGCAAGCCGCGAATCGGTGATGGTCTTGACGATGTAGGACAGCCAGTACGACAGCGCGCCCACTGCCGCGGCGGCCGGGAGCGTGATCAGCCATGCCGTCGCCATCCGGCCGGCAACCGCCCAGCGGACCTGGGCGCCCGGCCTGCCGACCCCGCTTCCCAGGATCGAACCGGTGGCGACATGGGTGGTCGACAACGCCATGCCGGCAGCGCTGGAGCTGAGAATGATTGCCGCTGAGGATGCCTCGGCGGCAAGCCCCTGGGGTGATTCGATCTCGACCAGGCCCTTGCCCAGGGTGCGGATGACCCGCCAGCCGCCCAGGTAGGTGCCCAGTCCGATGGCGATTGCGCAACTGGCGATGATCCAGATCGGCAGGCCGTCGTTCTTCACGTCGCCGGTGAGGTGTCCGGTGGTGATCAGCGCCAAGGCGATCACGCCCATGGTCTTCTGAGCGTCGTTGGTGCCGTGGGCGAGAGCGACCAGCGAGGCGGTGGCGATCTGGCCCCAGCGGAAGCCTGCTTCCCGGCGCCGGTGCAGCACCTTGCGGGTGATCCGGTAGACCAGCCACGTGCCGCACGCGGCGACGATGCCGGCGATCACCGGTGCCGCTAGCGCCGGGATCAGGACCTTCTGGGTGACGCCGGACCAGTTCACTCCGCTGAATCCCAGCGCGGCGAGTCCGGCACCGATCAGTCCGCCGAACAAGGCGTGCGAGGAACTCGACGGGATGCCGAACAGCCAGGTCAGCAGATTCCACAGGATGCCGCCGATCAGACCCGAGAAGATGATCGTCAGTCCCATCGAGGCGTCGATACCGGGCAGCAGCTGCCCGGACTTGGCGTCCTGCACCCTCAGCACCGACGTGGTCACCGTGATGGCGACCTCGACCGAGAGGAATGCGCCGACCAGGTTCAGCACACCGGCCAACAGAACGGCGACTTTCGGTCGGAGTGCCTGGGTCGCGATGGAGGTTGCCATCGCGTTACCCGTGTCGTGGAACCCGTTGGTGAAATCGAACGCCAGCGCAGTGGCGATCAATATCCCGAGAATGATCATTTCGGCGGTCATCGTGTTCATTCTGCGAGCTGGAACGGTCAGCCCGCCAATTGATTTCGAGTCAGACGCCGAGTGTTCACCTGCTCTTCAGCTCAGCGAAGGGCGCGGTTTCCCGGCGCACGGCCGATGCCCACATTGAACTCGTTGGGCAGCGACAGGCGGAGGATCTTCGTCCACGCCGAGGCGACCTGTTTGGGCAGGCTGCCGGTGGTGTAGTTCAGGCCGTAGCGTTCGAAGACTTCCTGGACCTTCGGGGCGATCTCCTGGTAGCGATTGCTGGGCAGATCGGGGAACAGGTGGTGCTCGATCTGGTAGGAGAGGTTGCCGGTCATGAAATGCATTGCTGCGCTTCCGGAAATGTTGGCCGAGCCGAGCATCTGGCGCAGGTACCACTCGGCGCGGGTCTCTCCCTCGATGGAGGTCTTCTCGAAGGTTTGCACCCCCTCGGGGAAGTGTCCGCACATGATCACCGAGTGGGTCCACAGGTTGCGGGCCAGGTTGGCGGTCACGTTTGCGGTCAGGGTCGTCAGCGCCGACGGTCCCGACAGCAGTGGGTGGAGCAGGTAGTCGCGTGTGGCGTGCCGGCGGATCTTGCGCAGCACCTTCATTCCGCGGGAACGGAAGTCGTCCTTGTCGACGCGACCCTTGAGGTATTTGCCGACTTCGAGGTCGTAGAAGGCGATGCCGTACTGGAAGAAGCAGGCGTTGATGAGGTTGGTCAGTGGTTGGAACAGCAGGAAGGGCGTCCAGGGCTGGTCTTCGTCGACGCGCATGATGCCGTAGCCCAGGTCGTGGTCCTTGCCCAGAACGTTGGTGTAGGTGTGGTGCAGTTCGTTGTGGGAGTGTTTCCACAGCGCGGCCGGGGAGACGTTGTCCCACTCCCAGGTGGTGGAGTGGATCTTCGGGTCACGCATCCAGTCCCACTGCCCGTGCATGACGTTGTGGCCGATCTCCATGTTGTCGACGATCTTGGAGATCGTCAGGCCGATGGTCCCGGCCAGCCACGCCGGCGGGAAAAGCGAGAACAGCAGGACTGCTCGGCTGCCAAGTTCGAGTCTGCGCTGGGCGGAGATGACGGTGCGGATGTAGGCGGCGTCACGTTCGCCTCGGCTGGCGAGGACCTGTTCGCGGATGGCGTCGAGTTCGGCGCCCAGGTTCTCGATGTCCTCGGCGCGGAGATGGGCGATCGGGTTGGGATTGGTCTTCTGCATGGCGGTCATGGCTGATGCCTTTCTTGAAGGACTGCAATTACAAGTCGATGTCGCAGTCGCCCGCGGCGGCGGAGATGCAGGTTTGGATGACGACACCGTCGCCCTCGGTGGCGGTGGTGATGTCACCGTTGCGTAGGTCGCGCACCGCGCCGCGGCGCAACGGGGCCACACAGCCGAAGCAGATGCCCATCCGGCAACCCGAAGGCATCAGCACCCCGGCAGATTCCCCGGACTCAAGGAGGCTCTGGGAGCCGTCGGTGCTGACGGTGGTGCCGGTAGCGGCGAAGGTGACGGTGCCGCCGTCGCCGGTGGCGATGACAGTGGAGCGGAATCGCTCGGTGTGCAGCAAGCGAGTCAGACCGAGAGCGGCCCAATATGTTTCGAGGGAGTCGAGCAGGCCGGCGGGCCCGCAGGCCCAGGTGTGCCGTTCAGTGAGGTCGCCGACGAGTTCGCCCAGTGCGGCGGTGTCGAGCCGTCCTTGGGTGTCGGTGTGGACCTCGACCAGGCGGATCCGTCCGTCGGCGGCCAGCATCCGCAACTCGCCGCCGAAGATCACGTCCGCTGCGGTGGGCGCGCTGTGCAGGACGACGATGTCCGTGGTGTCCGTCGGCGCCATGTTGCGCAGCATGCCCATGACGGGCGTGATGCCACTGCCGGCCGTGACGAACAGAATCTTGGGCGGCGCGGGATGTCCCAGGGTGAAGTCCCCGGCAGCCTGGTCGAGGTGGACGAGGGTCCCAGTGGTGGCGCGGCGGACCAGGAAGTTGCTCACCACGCCGCCGGCGATGGCCTTGACGGTGATCGAGAAGAGGCGATCCGGCAGATGGGTGCGCGACGTCAGCGAATAGGCGCGCCACTGCCGAACGCCGTCGACATCGACGCCAAGGCGGACGTACTGGCCCGGCACGTGGCCGGCCCAGCCCCGGCCGGGTCGGATCACCAGGGTGACCGAGTCGCGGGTTTCCGGGTGGATCGCGACGACGCGGCCCCGCAGTTGGGCGCCCGACAGCAGGGGGTCGATGACGTCGAGGTAGTCGCTGGGCAGCAGGGGAGTGGTGAGCCGCCCGGCGAGCCTGGCCAACGTTCCCCGCAGGCCGCCGACGGCGTGAGGGCGGAGTGTCGTGGTGGTCATGACTCCACCCTGACCTGCGTTGCGGGATAAAGTCTTGACCAGCACAGGTGATAACTGATCTTAATTTTGTTCGAAAGGAACAAACGTGCCTGACGTGCGGTTCGCCGGGCTGGCGCTAGATCGTTCGGTGACCGCCGCGCTGGAGGCGGTTCTGCCGCCGATGGCCGAACGGACCGTGGCCGCTATCGTCGCTGAGGTTCCCGCCTACACCGACCCGTTCCGGGGCCGGATGGGCCACAACATCGAGAACGCGGTCCAGGCTTCGTTGCGCGCGTTCCTGCGCCTTGCGACCCGGGGCGGCGATTCGGATTCCGACCCGTCGCTGTCGGCGGCACTTGACGGCGCGTATGAGTTGGGGCGCGGTGAGGCGCGGGACGGCCGCTCCATCGACGCACTGCTGGCCGCCTTCCGGGTCGGCGCGCGGGTGGCATGGCAGGAGTTGTCCGCTGTCGCCGTCGATGCCGGGTTGCCGGCGTCCACCGTTGCCCGCTTCGCGGAGTTGGTCTTCGCCTACATCGACGAACTGTCCGCCTCGAGCGTGGCGGGCCATTCCGACGAACTGGCCACCGCTGGACGGGTTCGGCAGCGCTATCTCGACCTGCTGGCGCGCCAATTGTTGACCGGCGAGGATCCCGACACGCTGCACGCGACCGCGGATACCGCAGGCTGGCACCCACCGGAGACCCTGACGGCGGTGCTGGTGCCCACGTCCCAGATGTCCCGTATCGCAACACTTCTCAATCCCGGCACGCTGCAGGCCACCGAGGATCTCCCGGGACTCGAGCCTGGTGAACCGTGGGCGGCCGCGCTGGTCCCCGACGCGGACGGAAGCCGACGGCCGGCCTTGCTGGCTGCGCTAGCCGGCCGGGCCTCGATCGTCGGCCCAATCCGACCGTGGTTGTTGGCCAGGAGTTCCTACCTGCGCGCGGTCAGGGCCCGCCACTTGGCGGCCGGAGCCGGAGTGGTCGACACCGACGAGCATCTCGTCGAGTTGGTCCTCGGTGCCGACGGCGACGCCGCGCGGGATCTTCGGCGCCGTGCGCTGGCCCCGCTGGAGGAGCTCGGGCCGAATGCTGCCGAGCGATTAGCTGAGACGCTGCGCAGCTGGTTGCTGAACCAGGGCCACCGTGACTCGATCGCCGCCGAACTGTTCGTCCACCCGCAGACGGTGCGTTACCGGATGAACCAGATTCGGCAGGTCTTCGGCGCCCGGCTCGACGAGCCCGCAACGATCCTCGAACTCACTGTGGCGCTGAGTGTTCCGCGCGACCAGGACTGTTGATGCCGTCAACGTTCGCGTTCCGCGAAGACGAGTTGTCGCGCCACTTCATAGAGGGGCGTATTGGTGGTCTGCGACAGCTTGGTCAGAAGAATGAACGCCTCGGCGGAGGTGACTTTCTGGCTCTCCATGATGATGCCTTTGGCTTGGCCGATGATGTCGCGTGAAGCCACTGCGCTACGAAGTTCGTCGCTGTTGCGGGCGGCGGCCAGTGCGACGGCAGCCTGTGCGGCCAGCGCGACGGCAACGTCCTCGATCTCTGGTGTGAAGGCGTCGGGCCGCTCGGAGTGCAAGTTGAACCCTCTTGGAGTTCGTCCTGCAACGAGTCGATGGTCCTGGCGACAGCCCCGGTGGCGGCGACCGATTCCAGCGCCCGGCGGCGGCGATTGACGACGAGTGCCACGCTGGCGGCGGTCACCCCGGGCAGGATCTGTGTTGCGAGTTCGGTCAGCACACGTAAAAGGCGATCCGAATCCAGGTCGCTGCCCAGTTGGCTCTGCATGCTGCGCGCCATCTGGGATAATTCGGCGTAAAGGCCCTTGTGAATTCCAGAAGTGCTGCCCACCTCGAACTCCGTTAGTCCGTCAGCAAATCGTGACTTCATGGTACCGGCGATCTAGGATTCGACAATCGTTCCCATGGCCGCGGCGATTCCCGCGTTTGATGGGAAGACCCGGCACCGGCCGGTCACCCCTACCGTGACCGCCTCGCCCTCGGACGGGGGAGCGCTGCCGCCGGGCACCCGGATTCGCAGCCGGGTTCCGTCGGCCAGTTCCACCCGCACCAGCGAGTCATAGCCGTGATAGGCCACCTCGCGGATCACCCCTGGGGCGTCCGCTCCCCGCGAGGGTCGTTGCAGCACAAGCTGTTCGGGTCGAAGCACCAGCAGCGCCGGACCCTCGGCTTCTCCGTCTCCCCGGACCGGAACCTCACCCAGCACGCAGCGCGCCGTGTCTCCGTGCAGGACGGCAGGCAGTTCTACCGCGTCGCCGACGAACCGCGCGACCTCGAGGTCGGCCGGGGCGTCGTACACCTCCGCCGGGGTGCCGGACTGCACGATCCGACCGTCGCGCATGACCGCCACCTGGTCGGCCGTCGACAGCGC
>CAZRFC010000154.1:0-7917 GCA_964598975.1 uncultured Mycobacterium sp.
TGGCGCGCCAGCTCGATTCGGCGCGCGCCGACATGGTGCGCGCCAGCGGCGCGCTGAACAAATACTTCGACCCGGCGTCGCGGCGCACACAGGCCGCCGCCACGGCGCTGCAGCAGATCCAGTCGCACCTGAAGGCGGCCGAAGCGCCACGTTTGGACGAAACCCTCTCCGCGCTCGCCACGGCGGCCGCGGGGCGCTGAGCATGCGCGCCACCCTTTGGCTCCTGGCGCTGTTTGCCGTGGCGGTGGCGACGGCGCTGTTCGCCGGCAACAACCAGGGCACGATCACCGTCTTCTGGCCACCCTGGCGGCTCGACCTCTCGCTCAACCTGGTGCTGATCGCCCTGGCCCTGGCGTTCACCACGCTGTACGCCGCGCTGCGCGGCTTTGCCGCGCTGGCCCAGCTGCCGCGCCAGGCGCAGCGCTGGCGCCTCCAGCAAAAGGAACGCGCCATGCACGGCGCGCTGCTGGACGCGCTGGCGCAATTGATGAGCGGGCGCTTCCTGCGCTCGCGCAAGGCCGCGCAGGCCGCGCTCGACCAGGAAGCGAGCCTGCGCAGTGCCGGCAGCCCGTTGCCGCAGGGCGAAGCGGTGCGCGTCCTCGCCCATCTGGTCGCGGCGGATGCCTCGCATGCCCTGCAGGACCGCCCTGCCCGCGAGCACCACCTGGACGCCGCCTTGTCGCCCGCCGCGCTGCCTGCGCCCGTGCCCCTGCTGGCGCAGGACCTGCGCGAGGGCACGCAGCTGCGTGCCGCCCGCTGGGCACTGGACGACCGCGAACCGGCCGCCGCACTGGCCGGCCTCGCCGCCCTGCCCCAGGGCGCGGCGCGGCGCACGCTCGCACTGCGCATCAAGCTCAAGGCGACGCGCCTGGCGCAGCACAACCAGGAAGCGCTGGAGACCGCGCGTCTGCTCGGCAAGCACCGGGCGTTCTCCCCGGCCGCCGCGCAAAGCATCGTGCGCGGCCTGGCCACGGAACTGATCCGCAACGCCCACGACACCGAGCAGCTCACCACCGCCTGGCTCGCCCTGGACGCCGACGAACGCGCCATGCCGGAACTCGCCATCCACGCCGCGCAGCGCCTGGCCGAACTGGGCGGGGAGCCGGCGCAGGTGCGGCGCTGGCTGGAACCCGTCTGGCAGCAGCTGGTGGAGCGCCCCGGCGCGCTTGCCGAACTTGAAGCGCGCCGCCTGGTCGGCGCACTGGAGACGGCGCTGGACGCGTTCGACGCCAGCTGGCTGGCGCGCATCGAAGCCGCGCAGCAGGCCAACCCGCGCGACCCGCGCCTGCAGTACCTGGCGGGCGTTGCCTGCCTGCAGCGCCAGCTCTGGGGCAAAGCCCAGCAGCTGCTGGCGCAGGCGGCGCCCAAACTCCAGGATGCGGGCCTGCGCGCCCACGCCTGGCGCCACCTGGCGCAGCTGGCCGAGCAGCGCGGCGACACCGATGCGGCCCTGGCCGCCTGGAAACGCGCCGCGCTCGACCTGGCCTGAAGCCCCCCCCGCGCAGGCCCTGGCTACACTTGGTTTTTTGCCACCGGGAGGCCGACGTGCGCACCACCCCCCTCATCGCTCTCACCCTGCTGGCCACCACGGCCGCCGCCACGGCGGCAGAGTACGAAATCGACCCGCACCACACCTACGCGGCCTTCGAGATCGGGCATTTCGGCACCTCGACCAACCGCGCCCAGTTTGAAAAGACCACCGGCCGCATCGCCTTCGACCGCGCCGCCAGGACCGGCGCGGTGGACGTGCGCGTGGCCACCGAATCGGTGCACAGCGGCTCGGAGGAATTCGACAAGCACCTGCGCAGCGCCGACCTGTTCGACAGCGCGCGCCACCCGGAAATGCGTTTCGTCTCGGAGCGTTTCGAGTTCGACGGCGACCGCGTGGCCCAGGTGCACGGCCAGCTCACGCTGCTCGGCAAGACCGCGCCGCTGACCTTCAACGCCCTGCGCTTCAACTGCTACCAGAGCCCGATCCTCAAGGCCGAGGTCTGCGGCGGCGACTTCGAGGCGCAGATGGACCGCACCCAGTGGGGCATGGACTACCTCGTCGCCATGGGCATGCCCAAGCAGGTGCGCCTCGTGGTGCAGATCGAGGCCGCCCGACGGTAAACCGGGCTACGCCGCGCTGGATTACTATATTTTTGATAGCTGCTTAGCCTTTACCAGCAAGCGCTAGCAGCTATTTTTTCCATATTTTTGCGTACTGTGCCGGGGACTCCCCGGTCCACCGGCGAAAGGCCCGCGCAAAGGCGTTGTCGTCGGAGAACCCCAGCGCCTCGCCCACCGCGGCGATGGCCTGGCCCGAGCGCAGCGCCTGCAGGGCCATGTCGTGCAGCAGTGCTTCGCGCAGGCCTTTGAAGGAGATGGCCTCGGCCGCGAGCTTGCGGTTGAGGTGGCGCCCGCTCATGCCCAACTGTTCGGCGATGCGCTCCTTGCCCCAGCGCGGGTGGGCGCGGATGAGCTTTTGCACCCGTGCCGACACGCCGTCGTGTGCCAGCGAGGCCAGCATGCCGTCGGCCAGGGCGCGCAGATGCTGGTGCAGGCTGCCGGCCTGCAGCAAGGCGTGGCTGCGTTCCGATGCGTCCATGCACACGGCGTTCACCGGCTGGTTGAAGCGCACCGGGCAGCCCAGCAGGTCGGCGTAGGCGCCGGTGTCGGTGCGTGCGGCGTGGGCGAACCACACCTCGCGCGCGCGAAAACGCCCGTTCGTCATCCAGCGCGCCAGGCTCACCACGCAGCCCAGGGCCGCTTCGACCCGCTGCTGCTGGCAGAGCACGTAGCCGGGCGCATACCGCAGCTGCACCTGGGCGCCCAGCACGACCAGTTCGAAGTCGGCGTTGTCGCCGATGATGGGCGCGTATTCGGTCAGCACCTCCAGGCCATCGCCCAGGGTGTCGCAGCTGAGCAGCAGCATGCCGACGATGTCCAGATGCCCGGCCTGCAGGTCGGTGCCCAGGCGCAACGCGGCGAGCGGGTCGTCGGGGCAGGCCGCGATGAACAGCGACCACAAGGCCTCCTGGCGCGCCATGTCCACCCTGTCCTGCGTTTCGAACGCCTGCCGCATGGCGGCCGGGACCTGCCCGCCTTGCCGCGTGATCGCCTCCACCAGGGCGTGGCTGAACCGCGCCGTGACGCTGAATCCTTCGCGCAGCATGCTTTCCATGGCTCCTTGGTCCTGAATTGCCGTCCCGAGTGTCCCGCATGGCAAGGGACAACGCCCACGGCTTTCCCTACAGTGGCGAAAAAACCGGCGGCGGGCCGCTGCATGCTGCCCGCCGACCCACAACTTGAGGAGACACGCCATGGCGCCCATCGACCAGGTGCAACTGCATTTCAACCCGCAGACCCTCACCGTGCTGAACGCGGTCCTCGGCCTGGTCATGTTCGGCGTGGCGCTGGATCTGAAGGTGGAGGATTTTCGCAGCGCCCTGAAAACCCCCAAGGCCCTGGCGCTGGGCTTGCTCGGGCACCATGTGCTGTTCCCGGCCATGACCTATGTGCTGGTCTGGATCCTGCAGCCGCAGCCGAGCATCGCGCTGGGCATGATTCTGGTGTCGTCCTGCCCGGCCGGGCACATCTCCAACTTCCTGGTGCATTTTTCGCGCGGCAACACCGCCCTGTCGGTCAGCGTGAGTGCCCTGTCGACGCTGGCGGCGCTGGTCATGACGCCGCTGAACTTCACCTTCTGGGGCAACCTGAGCCCGGTCACCCGCGGCCTGATGCAGCAGGTGGCGATGAGCCCCTGGGAAATGCTCGAAGTCGTGGTGCTGCTGCTCGGCGTGCCGTTGGTGCTGGGCATGGGGGTGGCGCACCGCTACCCCGGTGTTGCCGCGCGCATCCGAAAACCCATGAAGTGGCTGTCCTTGCTGGTGCTGGTCGGCTTCATCGTCGGCGCGCTGGCGGCCAACTTCCGGCATTTCCTCGCCTACATCCAGTTTGTCCTGCTGGTGGTGTTCATCCACAACCTGCTGGCCCTGGCCACGGGCTACAGCCTGTCGGCGGCCCTCGGGCTGCCCGAGCGCGACCGGCGCGCCATCACCTTCGAGATGGGCATCCAGAACTCGGGCCTGGGCCTGATCCTGATCTTCAACTTCTTCAACGGCCTGGGCGGCATGGCCATCGTCACCGCGTGGTGGGGCATCTGGCACATCGTGGCCGGCATGACGCTGGCGCTGTTCTGGAAGCGGCGCGACCCCGGCGGCGCCCCGCTCCCGCAGGCCGGCGGAGCCGCGCCATGACGGGACCGCGCGTGCTCGTCACGGGGGCCTCCGGCTACCTGGGCCGCCAGACCATTGCCCGGCTGGCCGACCCGGCCGTGCAGGGCCGGCCGGAATGCGTCGTGGCGCACGACATCCGCGCGCCCGCCGAGCGCCTGCCCGGCGTGGTGTACGAGGAGATGGACATCCGCGACCCGCGTATCGGGGAAGCCCTGGCACGCCATGGCATCGACACCGTGGTGCACCTGGCGTCCATCGTCACGCCCGGCAAGAACAGCCGCCGCGACTTCGAATACGACGTCGACGTGAACGGCACACGCAACCTGCTGCAGGCCTGCGTGCGCCACGGCGTGCGGCGCATCGTGGTGTCGTCCAGCGGCGCCGCCTATGGCTACCACGCCGACAACCCGGCCTGGCTGACCGAAGACATGCCGATGCGCGGCAACCAGGTCTTTGCCTATGCGCACCACAAGCGGCTGGTGGAGGAAATGCTGGCCGAATACCGGGAGCATCACCCGGCGCTGGAGCAGGGGGTGCTGCGCATCGGCACCATCCTCGGCGCCACGGTGCGCAACCAGATCACCGACCTGTTCGAAAAGCCGCGCCTGCTGGCCATCCGGGGCAGCGACAGCCCCTTCGTGTTCATCTGGGACCAGGACGTGGTGGGCATCATCCTGCGCGCCGTCTCCGAGGGCCCGCCGGGCATCTACAACGTGGCCGGCGACGGCGCCCTCACCCTGCCCCAGATCGCCCAGCGCCTGGGCAAACCCATGCTTCGGCTGCCCGCCTGGCTGCTGCAGGCGGCGCTGGCCATCCTCAAGCCGCTGGGCCTGACGCAGTACGGCCCCGAACAACTCGATTTCCTGCGCTACCGCCCGGTGCTGCTAAACACCCGGCTGAAGACCGCGTTCGGCTATACGCCCACCTACACCTCGGCCGAGGTGTTCGAGCTCTACCGCCAGGCGCGCTCCCCGGCCGATGGCGCCCAGGCCGCCTGACCATGCGCCGCTTTGAAGCACGCTGTGTCGTCGTCACCGGCGCCGCCGGTGGCCTGGGGCGGGCGCTGGTCGAGGCTTTCCTGCAGGCAGGCGCACGCGTGCTGGCGCTCGACTGCAATGCGGCCGGGCTCCGGGCCCTGGAACAGGGGGCGCCCGTGCCCACGGCGGACAGCGCCGCCGCGCTGGTCACCCGGGTGTGCGACATCACCCAGCTCCAGGACTGCGCCACGGCCATCGACCAGGCGGTCGCCCTGTGGGGCGGCGTGGACGTGCTGGTCAACAACGCCGGGATTGCCCACCGCAGCCTGTTCGCCGACACCGACCCCGCGGCCATCCGCAAGGTGATGGAGGTGAACTTCTTCGGCGCCGTGCACATGACCCATGCGGCCCTGCCCCAGTTGCTCGCCCGGCGCGGGATCGTGGCCGCCCTCTCCAGCGTGGCGGGCTACGCCCCCTTGCTGGGCCGTACCGGCTACTGCGCCAGCAAGCATGCGCTGCACGGCTTCTTCGACACCCTGCGCACGGAGGTGCAGGACGGGGGCGTGCAGGTCACGCTCATCTGTCCGTCCTTCATTGCCACCGGCATCGGCGCGGCGGCGCTGGGCGGGTCCGGAACCCTTGCCAGCGCGCCGCGCGCCACCACCGGGGGCGAATCCTCGCCGCAGGACATTGCCCGGCGCATCCTCGCGGCGCTGGCGCAGGGCCGCACGCGGCTGCTGCCCGATCGCACGTCGCGCCTGGCCTGGTGGGCGAACACGCTGGCGCCGCGCTGGTACGCGCGCACCATGAAGCGCCGCGTGGGCGCCGAATTCAAGAACTGATCCCCGAGGAGACCGCCCATGCACGCCCGCATCCCCCACCACGCCGCCCGCGTCGCCGCCACCGCGATCGCCTGCGCGGCCCTGCTGGCACCCCTCGCGGGCGCCGTCACGGTCACCGTGCACGGCCCCGATGGCAAGCCCGTCCCCACCGTCATGGTGAGCCGCCAGCCGGTGCAGATGGCGGCCGTGGACACCTCGGACAACGGCTATCCGGCCAGCGGGAAACCCCAGCAGGCCGCCGTGGAGCTGGCGCGCTTCACGGATGCCCAGGGCCAGGCCGACATTCCCCCGACCGAGCAGCCCTGGAAGATCCGCCTGCGCAAGCCCGGCTACCAGGACCAGGACGTGCCTGCCGCCGCGCTGGGCACCCAGGCCATCGTCATGCAGCCCGAGCGCGACCCGGCGGCCCTGGCCGAACAGCAACCGGCCAATGCGTGGTCTTCGACCATCGACTTCGCCAATGCCGCGCTGAAGAAGGAGTTCATGCTGCAATGCAACTTCTGCCACCAGCAGGGGAGTGCCCTGCTGCGCCGGGAGCGCTCGGCCGACGAGTGGAACACGGCCATCCGGCGCATGGTGCGCTACGGCTCCCGGCTGTCCAGCGAAGGCCAGAAGGAGATTCCCGCCATGTTGGAGGCGCACTGGAAGAAGATCCATGCCGATCCTGCGCTGGTGCCCGCCGGCACGCCCTGGAATGCCTCCCTGGCGGGCGCAACCCTCCGCGAGATCCCCATTGGCGACGGCATGTCGCAAATGCACGACCTCCTGCTGCACTCCAACGGCATGGTGTACGTGGGCGACAACCTGCAGGACCGGGTCTATGAAGTGAACCCCGCCACGGGCCAATACACCGTGTACAAGATTCCCCCGCAGCCCGGCGACCAGCTCGGCGGCCTGCTGGCCGGGCGCCTGCACGATTTCCCCAAGCACGAAACCTACCAGGGCATCCATTCGCTGGCCGAGTCGCCCAGGGACGGGCACGTCTTCATCACGCCCTCGTACCAGCGGCGCCTGATCGAGTTCGATCCCAAGACGAAAGCGTTCACGTACCACGAGATGGAGGGTGGCTTCTACCCGCACACCGTGCGCTTCGATGCCAAGGACCGCGTCTGGTTCACGCTGGCACTGTCCAACCAGGTGGGCATGTACGACCGCGCCGCGAAGAAGTTCACCCTGTACGACCTGCCGTTTCGCAGCCTGATGGAGCGCATCACGGTCAAGCTCACGCCGTTCATCTTCAAGCTGCTCGAATGGGGCATCCCCGTTGCCAACTACGTCAAGGTGGACCATGTCTCCACCGGCGTACCCCTGCCCTACGGCATCGACATCACCCCCGATGGCAAGGCCTGGATCGCACGGCTGCACACCGACGAGATTGCCTCGGTGGACCCGGCGACCGGCACGGTCACCATGGTCAAGACGCCGTTCAAGGGCCCGCGCCGCCTGCGCAGCGACAAGGACGGCAACCTGTGGATCGTTGCCTTCAACGAGTCGCAGATCGTGCGCTACAGCCCCGCCACGGGTACGTTCACGCGCCTGGACCTGCCTGTCGTGCCCCTGGGCAGCGACACGCCGTATTCGCTCAATGTGGACCGGGCACGCCACCAGGTGTGGGTCAACGGCACCAATTCGGATTCGGTCTACCGTTACGACATTGCCCAGCAAACCTGGAGCATGTTTCCCATGCAGCGCCGCGTGACCTTTACCCGCGACGTGGAGATTTCGCCCAAGGGACAGGTGTACGTGACCAATGCGCCTTTCCCGAGCTGGCAGATCGAGGACGGGCAGCCCACGCTGATCGAAATCACCCCGCGCTGAGCGCCGCAGGCCCTGACGCCCCATGCGCCGCTTCTACCTCTCCTGCCTGCTGGCCTTCAC
>CAZRFC010000154.1:7930-9183 GCA_964598975.1 uncultured Mycobacterium sp.
GTCAACTACACGGTCATCCTCTACCTGCAGGAAAAGGTGGGGTCGGACTGGCTCTCGGGCGTCGGCTTTGGCCTGTCGTTCGGCAGCTCCATCGTGTTCGGCTGGTTCGCCGGCGTGCTGTGCGACCGCATCGCCCCGGCGCGGGTCATCCACGCGGCGCAGTTGCTCTTCATCCTGTGCCTGGCCGGGCTGTGGGGCACCGACGCGGGCGCCGCCAGCCCGGTGGCCGGCACGCTGGCCTCGGCCTTCCTGGGCGGGCTGGCGTGGTCGTTCGTCGGGCCGGCCCGGCTCGCCACCCTGGGGCAGATTGCCCCCCCGGAAAAACTCAAGCCCGCCACCATCGTCTTCAACCTGCAGGTGCTGCTGGGCTTTGGCCTGGCGCCGGTGGTCATTGGCGTGGTGCGCAGCCACTCCGGCTGGCCCGCCGTGTTTGCCACCGGCATGGCCTTGTTCGCCGCATCGTCCCTGCTGCTGCGGGGCACCCGCACGCACGGCAGCAAGCGCCCGCGCCTGGGCGTGGCCCGGGAGCTGCGCGAGGGTTTTGCCGCCGTGGGCGCCAACCCCTTGCTGGCGCAACTCATCGTGGCCGCGATCGTGGCCTACGCCATGACCGGCCCCATGCAGATCCTGCTGCCCAAGCTGGCGCGCGAAGTCCTGGGCCTGTCGGAGCTGCAGCGCGGCGGCTATTTGGGCCTGATGGCGCTGGCGCTGATCGTGGGGGGCATCGCCGCCCTGCTGCTGGGAAAACACCTGCACCATGGCGCGGCCATCTTCGTGGGCACCGCCATGGCCAGCCTGTTGTTCGCATCGCTTAGCCACTGGGGCAGCGCCGCCGTGTCGGCCACGGCGCTGGGCGGCATGGGCCTGCTGGGCGGCATGGTGATCAGTTTTGTCATCGCCGGTATCCAGGGCCAGGCACCCGAGGCACTGCGGGGGCGCATCCTGGGCATCTATTCCATCATTTCCCAGGTGGTGCCCGCCGCCTCGGGCGTGGCGGCCGGCGCGCTGGTGCGCAGTACCGGCACCACCCAGGCCATCGCCATCGCCGGCGTCGGGCTGGCGGGCGCCGCGCTGCTGGCCGCCCTGGCCATGCCGCAGCTGCGCCGCATGCGCGCCTGACGGGGAACGGTCCGCCGAGCAAGCCGTGCTCCGCTGCCCGGCAACACCCGGCAGGGGAGCCGGCAGACACCGGCCGCACGGGACCCGTTCGCATAAAATTGCCCGCTCCCCCTTACCCACCCCCCCCCGGTGGC
>CAZRFC010000154.1:9193-9584 GCA_964598975.1 uncultured Mycobacterium sp.
GTCCCCCGGGATGCCGGTGCTTTACGCGCCCCATCGCCTCCATGAACGACTCTGCCCTGCAACCCGGCCTGCAATCCCTGTCCAACTCCTTCGAGCCGGCCGCGCTCGAAGCCTACTGGGGCCCCGAGTGGGAGCGGCGCGGCTACGGCCGCGCAGGGGTACGGGGCAGCGGCCAGCCCGATGCCAGCGTGCCGTCGTTCGCGATCCAGCTGCCGCCGCCCAACGTCACGGGGACGCTGCACATGGGGCATGCGTTCAACCAGACCATCATGGACAGCCTCACGCGCTACCACCGCATGCGGGGGCTGAACACCGTCTGGGTGCCCGGCACGGACCACGCCGGCATCGCCACGCAGATCGTCGTGGAGCGCCAATTGCAGGACGCCGGCAC
>CAZRFC010000155.1:0-9547 GCA_964598975.1 uncultured Mycobacterium sp.
TTGAGTCCCTGCTCGATCATCCGGCTGACGGCGTTGACACCGCCGCCGCCGATACCAACGACCTTGATGACGGCGAGATAGTTGTGCGGGGGGGTCATCGGGTTCCTCCGGTGCTGGGACGTGAGCTTCAGTCGGCTGCGACTTCCCTGGTTAAACCCTCAACCTCAACCTCAGGCTTAGAGTTATGTCAAGTTGTTCGCTACCGAGAACCGTAGGACCGGCTCCGCTCGTGATCCGGGAGGCGCGCCCGCGTGTCGGCCTACGAATTTCGCTTCGCGCCGAGCGTGACACCAGCGCACCGGTCGGTGCCGAGAGTGGCACTGCAGCGACGGTGGCGGACTACTTGACCGTCGGCAGATCCGGGCTGGACACGTCGTAGACCCGCCCGGGCTGGGTCAGCAGCGCAGCGAGTTTCTCGGACTTCTCGTCGGTGCGGTCCGTGGTCCCCCACACCACGGTCCGGCCGTCGATCAGGGTCAGGGTGATGGCCGCCACCGACGGCGCGGCGATCCGACCGACCTGGGCCACCACCTCGGGCCGCAGCGCGGTCATCACTTCCAGGGCCGCCTTGGTGGGCGGATCGGTCGGTCCGGGGTTGTCGACATCCAGGTACGCCAAACCCGGTGGTGGCGGCCCGGTGACGAAGTCGACGCCGTCACGGTCGAACAGGTGCGGGCCGTCCGGAAAGTCCTTGACCACCACAGGAATCCGCTCGACGACGGTGATTCGCACCGCCGATGGGTACTCGCGCTGCACCCGGGCGCTGGCAACGCGGCGGATTTCGGCAACCCGGTCGGCCACCTCGTCGGTGTCGATCTGCAACAGCGGGGTGCCCATCTGGATCGCCGCGGCCTGCACGACCTCCTCGGTGGGCACCACGCCGGTACCGATGACGACCAGTGATCGCGCCGACATGAGCGGGGTGAAGTACAGCACGAGTCCCAGGACCACGGTGAGCACTGTCAAGAGGACCAGCCAGACGACCAGCTTGAGGCCTTTGACGGTCCGGTCCGCCAGTCGGGGCGGCTCCGGGCCGGTGTGCCCGCGCGCCCGACGCTTGGCTTCGCGGCGGGCCTCTTCGATGGCCATCGCGCGCTGCTGGACTGCCCGGCGCTCGGCGCGTTCCCGGCGGGCCCGACGGCGCGGACCCTCGAGGTCCGCCGCGGCGTCGGCATTCTCGGGCGCCGCCGAGTCGGTGGTGGAATCGGCGGGGGAATCCCTTCCTACGCCGTCCATTTCGAGTGCGGCCTCGGACTCGACCTCGGCGTCGACAGCCGACTCGGTATCTGCGGGTTCCGGTTCGGTCAGCTCGTCAGCGAGAGGCTGGGCCGATGCTTCCGATGCTTCCGATGCTTCCGATGCTTCCGGACTCATCGTCCCGGCCCCGGCTGACCGGCTCCCGCGTTTAGTGCCGCGATGATCTCCGGCCCGAGCATCGTGACATCCCCGGCTCCCATGGTGACCACGACGTCGCCGGGTGTCGCCTCGGCAGCGACCTGCCGGGCCACTGAGGAGAAGTCCGGCATGTAACGGACCGGCGCAGTTACCCGTTCGGCGACGGTGGCGCCGCTGATACCGGTCAACGGCTGCTCACGTGCGGCGTACACGTCGAGGACGAATACCCGATCAGCGATATCCAGCGCGGCGGCGAAATCTGGCGCGAAAGCCTTTGTGCGAGAATACAAATGCGGCTGAAACACAACGATGCTCCGCCCCCCGCCCGGGCGCCCGGTGTGATCCTGCTCCGCGACTGCGCGCAGAGCGGTCAGGGCGGCCCGAACTTCGGTGGGGTGATGGGCGTAGTCATCGAAGACCCGCACCCCATTGGCGATACCCACCAGTTCAAAACGCCGGCGCACGCCCTCGAAACCGGCCAGCGCGTCGAGCACCTCATCGACCGGAGCGCCGGCCTCGACCGCGGCGAGCAGCGCGCCGAGTGCGTTGAGTGCCATGTGCCGGCCGGGCACCGACAGTCGCATCGTCCGCGGATTGACTTCGCCGGCCAGCTGGATGTTCGCCACCGCTCCGGTTCCCTGTTGCTCCCAGCTGAGCAGATGACCGGCCAGGTCGTCATTACACCCCCCGGGCGCTCCGGTGCCGTAGCGCAGCACCCGCACGCCGATCGCGGCACTGCGGTCGGCGAGGGCGGCCGCCCCGGGGTCGTCGGCGCACGCCACCAAAGCCCCGCCGGGAGCGAGCTGTTCAACGAACCGATCGAAGACTGCGGTGTACGCCTCGGGCGTACCGAAGAAGTCGAGGTGGTCGGCCTCGATGTTGGTGACCACGGCCACGTTCGGGGTGTATTCCAGTAGCGAACCGTCGCTCTCATCGGCTTCGGCGACGAACACGGTGCCGCTGCCGTGATGGGCGTTGGTGCCGGCCTCCCCGAAGTCGCCGCCGACGGCGAAGGACGGGTCGAATCCGCTGTGCTGCAACGCCACAATGAGCATCGAGGTCGTCGTCGTCTTGCCGTGCGTACCGGTCACCATCAGCGTCTGATGACCGGCCATAAGCTTGGCCAAGACGGCCGGCCGCAGGATCACCGGAATGGCCCGGTGACGCGCCTCCACCAATTCCGGGTTGGTCTTCGGAATCGCGGCGTGCGTGGTGATGACCGCCGTCGGGCCCCCGGGAAGTAGCTCGAGATTGGCCGCATCGTGACCGATGGCGATCTGCGCGCCGCGGGCTCGCAGCGCGGCCACCCCCCGGGACTCCTTGGCGTCCGAACCGGAGACCAGTGCACCCCGATCCAGCAGGATCCGGGCGATCCCGGACATGCCGGCTCCGCCGATGCCGACCATGTGAACCCGCTCGAGCTCCGGCGGCAGCGGATGAATCTCGGGAACGGAGGGATTGGAAGGAATTGTCATCGGCGTGCACCCCGCTCTGCTGTAGCGACGTCGAGCACGACGTCGGCGACCCGCCTCGCGGCGTCACGGTGACCGACACCGGCCGCGCCGGCCGTCATGGCCGCCAGTCGCGGGCCGTCGGCGACCAGGCGGGCAACCTCACCGCCGACGTAGGCCGGGGTCAGATCGGCATCGGCAACCAGAAGACCTCCACCCGCATGGACCACCGGAAGTGCGTTGAGCCGTTGCTCTCCGTTACCGATGGGCAACGGTACGTAGACCGCCGGCAGCCCCACCGCGGACACCTCGGCGACGGTCATCGCCCCGGAACGGCAGATCGCCAAATCCGCTGCGGCATAGGCCAAGTCCATGCGGGTCAGATACGGCACCGCAACGTACGGCGGGTCGCCGGGGCGAGGGACAGGCAAGTCCAGGGTGTTCTTCGGGCCGTGCGCGTGCAGCACCGACACACCGGCTGCCGCCAATTCGGCAGCAGCGGAGGACACGGCACGGTTGATCGAGGCGGCTCCTTGAGATCCGCCGAATACCAGCAGGACCCTGGCATCAGCGGCGAACCCGAAGTGGGCGCGCGCCTGAGCGCGCAACGCCGCCCGGTCCAGTCCGGTGATGGACGCCCGCAGTGGCATCCCGACCACCTCGGCCTGCGGCAGCCCGGAGTCCGGCACCGCGGCCAGTACCCGCCGGGCGAACCGCGCACCCAGCCGGTTCGCCACCCCGGCGCGGGCATTGGCCTCATGCACCACGATCGGGATCCGGCGACGGCGGGCAGCCAGGTAGGCGGGTACGGAGACGTATCCGCCGAAGCCGACCACGATGTCGGCCTCGACATCCTCGAGTACCGCGCGGGTCTCCCGGACCGACCGGCGCAGCCGCGCCGGCAGTCGGAGCAGATCGAGGTTGAGCTTCCGGGGCAGCGGAACTGGGGTGATCAGACTCAGGTCGTAGCCGCGTTCGGGCACCAGCCGGGTTTCCAGTCCCCGGGCAGTGCCCAGCACGGTGATGCGTACGCCGGGGTGCAGAGCCGTCAGGGCGTCGGCGACGGCCAGCGCGGGTTCGACATGCCCGGCGGTGCCGCCACCGGCAACCACCACCGAAACGGTGTCACCGCGGCCGATGCCCGTGCGACCGGCACCGCCGTCGACCCCGGAGACACTCACCCGTAACGCTGACCTTCCAGTGCGCGGGACCGCCGGCCCCTCTGATCGTCTGCAGGCTGCCGTACCCGGCCCCGGGTCGCGGCGGCTCGCCTCTGCTGCGAGGCGCCTCCATCATGCCCCGCACGCCGCGAGGCGCTTCCATGATGCCCCGTGCGGCGGGGCTCGGCGGGTGCCGTAGCTCCTTTGGCCGCCGTCCTGCCGGCGCGACCGCGCTGCGCCGGGGGTGCCGGTTTACGGGCCGGTTTGGCATGCTTCGCCGACTTGGCGGGCTTCGCCGACTTGGCGGGCTTGGCAGGCTTGGCAGCCGCGTTGTCCGGGCGGGCGCGCAGCCGGTCCCGCAGCGCATCCACCCGGCTGGGCAGGTAGGGCTCCGGCAGCGGTAACCGCAGCAGCCGATTCATCTTGTCGTCACGACCGGCCCGCAGGGCGGCTACCGCGTCGGGCTCGTGCCGGGCCGCATTGGCCATCAGACCGATCATGAAAAGAGTTGTCGCCGTGGATGTTCCACCGGCGGAGATCAGCGGCAGCTGGATCCCGGTCACCGGGAGGAGCCCGATCACATAGCCGACGTTGATGAACACCTGGCCGATCACCCAGGCTGTTGCGGTTGCGGTCAACAGCCGCAGGAACGGATCAGCAGAGCGCCGGGCGATCCGCAATCCGGTGTAGGCGAACAATCCGAACAGGCAGAGCAGTCCGAACGCCCCGATGAACCCGAGTTCCTCACCGATGATGGCGAAGATGAAGTCGTTGTGGGCGTTGGGAAGGTAGTTCCACTTGGCGGTCCCCTGGCCCAGTCCGTCGCCGAAGACGCCGCCGTTGGCCAGCGCGAACTTGGCCTGCCGGGCCTGATAGCCCGCGCCTTGAACGTCGGCGCTGGGATCAAGCCACGACCGCACCCGGTCGGAGCGGTAGCCCTCCGACACGGCCAGCACCGCGGCCGCGAAGATGGTGGCGGCCAGCGAACTGACGAAGACCTTGAGCGGCAGGCCGGCGAACCACAGCAGCGCCAACAGGATGATGCCCAGCGACACGGTCTGGCCGAGGTCGGGCTGGGCGACGATGAGCGCCAGCGCCACGACGGCGGCGGGGATGAGCGGGATCAGCATCTCCCGCAGGCTGGCCCGCTCCATGCGGCGGGCGGCCAGCAGGTGGGAACCCCAGATCAAGAAGGCGATCTTGGCCAGCTCGGAGGGCTGCATGGACAGACCCGCGACGACGAACCAGCCGCGGGTGCCGTTGGCGATCTGACCGATGCCGGGAATGAGCACCAGCACCAGCAGGACGATGGTCGTGGCATACGCGGCGAACGCGGTGCGGCGCATGAATGTGACCCGCAGGCGCAGCGCGAACCAGCAGGCGGTCAGGCCCACCGCCGCCCACATCACCTGTCGGAGGAAGATCAACCACGGGGTGCCGGCCTCGTCGTAGGAGTGCACGCCCGAGGCCGATAAGACCATGATCAAACCCAGGATGACGAGCAGGCCGGCCACTGACACCATCAGGTGGAAGGACGTCATCGGCCGGGCCAGCCAGGCGCCGAATTTCGCCGGGGGGGCGAACCGCGGCCTGGTGAAGCGGAAGTTCTTCAGTTGCCCGGCACCGTCCGCGGATTCGTTCGGCGCGGCGGCGATCGGCTCAGCGCCCCGGCCGGTGAGCCGGGACCACAGCGTGCCCACGGCGCTAGTGGGCCCGGACCGCGTCGGCGAACGCCTCGCCCCGGTCGGCATACCCGCTGAACTGGTCGAACGAGGCGCCGGCCGGCGCCAGCAGGACGGTATCGCCGGGGCGGGCCAGGCTCGCGGCTGCGGAGATGACCTCGGCCATCACCTGACGGCCGAGGCCCGAACCCGAGGCATCGACTACCCGAGTCCCATAAGTAACACCTGACTCACTGGTCTCATGCACCCCAATATCCTCCCGCGTCACAACGGTGATGACGGGGACATCGGGTGCGTGTCGCGATAACGCCTCGGCCAGGACGGCCCGGTCCTGGCCGATGAGGACCACTCCGGCCAATCTGTCGGCCACCCTGGCCACGGTCTGGTCCACCGAGGCGCCCTTGAGCATTCCGCCGGCCACCCACACCACCCGCGGGAAGGCCAGGATGGATGCTTCGGCGGCATGCGGATTGGTGGCCTTCGAGTCGTCCACGTACCGGACCCCGTCGAGCATGCCGACCGGTTCGGCGCGGTGCCGGCCGACCCGGAAAGCGGCAAGCGCCGAGGCGATCGCCGACGCGGGCACGTCCACCGCGCGCGCCAGTGCAGCGGCCCCGAGCGCGTCGAGCACACCCACCGGACCGGCGACCGGGATGGTGTCGACACCCGCGAGTACCAGGTCACCGGCGAACGCCCTGTCGACGAGTGCGCCGTCGCGCACACCGAGTTCCCCGGCCGCCGGTTCACCGAGTCGGAAACCGACTTTGACCGCGGCGGCCGCCGCCGGCAACAGGGCGGCCGCGGCCGGGTCGTCGAGACCGACCACCGCAACCCGACCGTCCAGCACCCGGGCCTTGGCCGCGGCGTAGGCCTCGAAGCCGCCGTGCCAGTCCAGATGGTCTTCGGCGATGTTGAGCACCACTCCACCTTCCGGGCGCAGCGAAGGTGCCCAGAACAGTTGGAAGCTCGACACCTCCACGGCCAGCACGTCGGCGGGCCGGGACAGCACATCAAGTACCGGTTCGCCGATGTTGCCGCACAGGATCGCCCGCCGGCCGTCGGCGATGAGCATGTCGTACAGCATCGAGGTGGTGGTGGTCTTGCCGTTGGTGCCAGTGACCACGAGCCAGCGCCGCGGCGGTCCGTACCGCCCGGCGGCGTCCAGTCGCCAGGCCAACTCGACGTCGCCCCAGATCGGGACACCCGCCGCCGCGGCCGCGGCCAGCACCGGGGCGGTGGGCGGGAATCCCGGGCTGGTCACCACCAGATCGAATTCACCTGCCCGGGACGCCGCCTCGGCGGGACTGAGGGCTTCGAGATCCCCCACCGCGTCCCGCAGTTCCCGGGCGGCGGAGATGTTGTCGTCGCACACCGACAACCGCAAGTCCTGGTTTGCCAGGGCGGCGACGATGGCTCGGCCGGTGACGCGGGCTCCGGTCACCAGGACCCGAGCGCCCGGCGCCAAGGCCGACAGGTCCGCCATCAGTCGCCGATTGCGGACAGCCACTCGCTGTAGAACAGCGAGACGCCCAGCCCGCAGGCGATCGCGGTGAGCAGCCAGAACCGGATGATCACCGTGGTCTCGGCCCAGCCGGACAGTTCGAAGTGGTGGTGAAACGGCGCCATCCGGAACACCCGCCGACCGGTGGACCGGAAGGCGATGATCTGCACCACCACCGAGGTGACTTCGGCGACGAACAGCGCACCCAGCACGACGGCGAGAACCTCGGTGCGGCTGGTGATGGACAGCCCGGCGATGATGCCGCCCAAGGCCAGTGATCCGGTGTCGCCCATGAAGATCTTCGCCGGGGCGGCATTCCACCACAGGAAGCCGATGCAGGCCCCGGCCGTCGCCGCGGCGATCATCGCGAGATCCAAGGGGTCGCGGACGTTGTAGCAGCCCAGTCCGGGCGCGGTGGCGCAGGCGTTGCGGTACTGCCAGAACGTGATCAGCACGTAGGCCGCACTGACCATCGCCATGGCGCCCGCGGCAAGCCCGTCCAGGCCGTCGGTGAAGTTGACCGCGTTGCCCCAGGCGTTCACCACGACCACCACGAACAGCACGAACAGCACCGGAGGCAGTGCGACAGTGGAGATTTCACGTACGTAGGACAGCTTGTTGGAACCCGGGGTCAGCCCGTCGGCGTTGGCGAATTGCAGAACCAGGATTCCAAACAGCACCGCTGCACCGATCTGGCCGACCGTCTTGGCTTTCTTGTTCAAGCCAAGGTTGCGAGCCTGGCGGATCTTGATCAGATCATCGAGGAAACCCACCCCACCCAGAGCGGTGGCCAGACCGAGGACCAGTAGCCCCGACGCCGAAGGACCCACACCGTCCAGCGCGAGGCCGACGAGGTGGGTGCCGAAGTAGCCGGCCCAGATG
This sequence comes from uncultured Mycobacterium sp., assembly GCA_964598975.1. Lineage (GTDB taxonomy): Bacteria > Actinomycetota > Actinomycetes > Mycobacteriales > Mycobacteriaceae > Mycobacterium. The sequence continues at coordinate 8,072 of CAZRFC010000155.1, forward strand.
CCGGCGAGGATCGCCACCCCGCCCATCGACGGTGTCCCGCGCTTGGTGTGGTGGCTGGGCGGGCCGTCCTCGCGGATCTCCTGCCCGAATCCCTGCCGGGTGAACAACCGGATCAGCGCCGGGGTCAGCAGGATCGAAACCGTCAGCGAGATGAATACCGCAATGAGAATCTGTCTCATGCGGTGTCATCCGCCAGCAGAGCTTCGGCGAGGGCGCCGAGGCCGGCCGCGTTGGATGCCTTGACCAGCACCACGTCCCCGGGTGCCAGTTCGGCGCGCAGCAGCGCCAGCGCGGCGTCCGCGTCGGGAACCATGGTGGACTCCGACCCCCAGGAACCCTCCATGACCGCCCCATGGTGCATGGCGCTCATAGACCTCCCAGATCCGACGACGACGAGCCGACTGATATCTAAGCGCACTGCCAGCCGCCCGATGCGGTCGTGTTCGGTTATCGAGTCCTCCCCCAGTTCACCCATCTCACCCAGCACGGCCCAACTGCGGTTCTGCGAACCCCTCGCCATCACCGCCAGGGCCTGCAGTCCGGCCCGCATGGAGTCCGGGTTGGCGTTGTAGGCGTCGTTGATCACGGTCACCCCGTCCGCCCGGGTGCGCACCTCCATCCGATGCCGGGAGGCCGGCCCGGCCGCCGACAGCGCGTCGGCGACCTGCGCGAGACTCGCGCCGCACTCCAATGCCACCGCGGCCGCCGACAGGGCATTGCCGACCTGGTGCTCGCCGTGAACGGCCAGTGCGACGTCCACCTGGCCGGAGTGGGTGCACAGCGTGAAGCGCGGCCGGGCCAGTTCGTCGAGCACCACGTTCTCGGCCCGGATATCCGCCGATGGACTGCGGCCGACGGTGACCACCCGCGCCGAGGTACGGGTGGCCATCGCGGCGACCATCGGATCGTCTGCGTTCAGGATGGCAACACCGGATGCCGGAAGCGCTTCGACCAGTTCACCTTTGGTCTGCGCGATCACCTCCCGGGAACCGAACTCACCGAGGTGTGCGGTGCCGACGTTGAGCACGACACCGATCGACGGCCGCGCGACAGCAGCCAGGGCGGCGATATTGCCGCGGTGCCGCGCTGACATCTCCAGCACCAGGAAGTCGGACGCCCGAGTGGCACGCAGAACAGTCCAGGGGTGGCCCAACTCGTTGTTGAACGAGCCTGGCGGGGCGACCACCTCGCCGAGTGGCCGCAGCACCGCGGCGATGAGGTCCTTGGTGGAGGTCTTGCCCGAGGATCCGGTCAGCCCGACGATCCGCAGGCCGCCGGCCACCAGGTCGTTCGCCACCGCAGCGGCCAGTTTGGCCAGCGCCGACAACACCGCCGCGCCGGCGCCGTCGGCGTCATGCTCGAGCACACCGGACTGGGCGTCGGCGGCAGGGGCGGGCGGGACAACGATGGCGGGCACCCCGACCGGGCGCGCGGCCAGCACCGACCAGCAGTAGGCGGTGGCGCGGTCCAGCCAGG
>CAZRFC010000156.1:0-9503 GCA_964598975.1 uncultured Mycobacterium sp.
GAGGTCACCCACCTGTTCGGTCCCGACGCCGACCTCGCGGTGGCCATCCAGCGCATCACCCGGGAGGCCGGCGTCTATACCCGCGACGGCCACTCCGACTACGGCAATGCCTTCGTCTCGTTCACCGAGAACTTCCCGGGTGTGCTCTCCCCGCGGAGTTCCCTGCTGGTCCTCGGCGACGGCCGCACCAACTACCGAAGCCCGGCCGCCGACGTGCTGGCCCACATGGTCACCGCAAGCCGGCACGCGCACTGGCTCAACCCCGAACCCAGGCACCTCTGGGGCAGCGGCGACTCCGCGGTGCCGCGCGACTCCGACGTCATCACCATGCACGAGTGCCGGTCGGCAAAGCAGTTGGCCGCGGTGATCGACCAGTTGCTGCCGGTATAGGGGTCGGGTGCAGGCCGTAAGCTCATCCACCGTGACTTCTCGGCGCAGGCTCGGAGTGATGGGTGGCACCTTCGACCCCATCCACCACGGCCACCTGGTCGCAGCCAGCGAAGTCGCCGACCTGTTCAGCCTCGACGAGGTGATCTTCGTGCCGACCGGACAGCCGTGGCAGAAGGAGCGTCACGTCACTCCCGCCGAGGACCGCTACCTGATGACGGTCATCGCCACCGCCTCAAATCCCCGGTTCTCGGTCAGCCGGGTCGACATCGACCGTGGCGGCCCGACGTACACCACCGACACCCTGCGCGACCTGCGAGCACTGCATCCGGACTGCGACCTGTTCTTCATCACCGGCGCCGACGCCCTGGCCACGATCCTCACCTGGCAGGGCTGGGAGGAACTGTTCGACTTGGCCAAGTTCGTCGCCGTCAGCCGCCCAGGCTATGAGCTGACCGACTCCCACGTGGTAGAGGCTTTCGACCAGCTCCCCGACGATGCGTTGCGCCTGGTGGCTATTCCCGCGCTGGCGATCTCATCCACCGACTGCCGGGCGCGGGCCGCCGGTGGCCGGCCGATCTGGTACCTCGTGCCCGACGGGGTAGTGCAGTACGTGGCGAAGCGCAGCCTCTATCGGAACCTGACGACGGCAGGAGCACCATCATGACCGCCTCCGCGGAAGCGACCCAGATGGCGACGGTGGCTGCACGGGCCGCTGCAGCCAAACTCGCACAGGACGTCGTCGTCATCGACGTTTCCGAACAACTGGTCATCACCGACTGTTTCGTGATCGCCTCGGCGTCCAACGAACGCCAGGTTAACGCCATCGTCGACGAGGTCGAGGAGAAGATGCGGTTGGCCGGCTTCAAGCCGGCCCGCCGCGAGGGCACCCGCGAGGGCCGCTGGGTACTGCTGGACTACGTCGACATCGTGGTACACATCCAGCACACCGATGAGCGGAACTTCTATGCGCTGGACCGGTTGTGGCGGGACTGTCCCCTGGTGCCGGTCGACCTTGACGATGTCGATGTCGATGCGGAGCCGACATGAGGGTGCGGCACCTGGTCATGCTGCGCCACGGCCAGACCAAGTCCAACGCCGATAGTCGGATGCAGGGCCAGATCGACACTGAACTCAACGACGAGGGCAGGGCGCAAGCGGTCAACGCCGCCGCCGTACTGTCGAAACGTCAGCCACTGCTCATTGTCTCCTCCGATCTGCGCCGTGCCCATGACACCGCACTCACCCTCGCCGAGTGCTGCTCGCTGGAGGTGCGGACCGACGAGAGGCTGCGGGAGACCCACCTCGGGGACTGGCAGGGAATGACGCACGCGGAGGTGGACGCCAAGTATCCCGGTGAGCGACAAGCGTGGCGGAACAGGCCGTCTTGGGCGCCGCCCGGCGGCGAGAGTCGCCTTGATGTCGCCGATCGCAGCATTCCACTGGTAGCCGAACTTGTTGCCGGCGAACCTCATTGGGGTCGCGACGACAGTGAACGTCCTGTGGTTCTGGTAGCTCACGGTGGCCAGATCGCCGCGCTGACGGCCGCGCTGCTCGATCTGCCGGTCGACAGTTGGTCGGCGCTCGGAGGTATGGGTAACGCCAGTTGGGCCCAACTGTCCGCGCATAGCGAGGACGGGACTCCGTTCAGCGAACTGCGCTGGCGGCTCGACGTGTGGAACGCTTCGGCACAGGTGTCCAATGACGTCCTCTGAGCTTCCCGCGCGTCGGACGCCGAGGAAGACCCTGCTCGTTTTCTGCGACTCGCTGTCCTACTACGGCCCCCAGGGTGGACTCCCCGCCGACGACCCCCGAATCTGGCCGAATATCGTTGCCAAACAACTGGATTGGGATCTGGAGCTGATCGGCCGGATCGGCTGGACCTGCCGGGACGTGTGGTGGGCCGCCACCCAGGACCCGCGGTCCTGGGCGGCGCTGCCAAAGGCCGGTGCCGTCATCTTCGCGACCAGTGGCATGGATTCGCTGCCCTCGCCGTTGCCGACGGCGGCCCGCGAATTGATCCGTTACGTCCGGCCCCCGCTGCTGCGACGCTGGGTGCGCGACGGCTACGGCTGGTTGCAGCCCCGGCTCTCGCCGGTGTCGCGCTCGGCGCTGCCGCCGCATTTGACCGTTGAGTATCTGGAGATGACCCGCGGCGCGATCGACTTCAACCGGCCGGGCATTCCCATCGTCGCCTCGCTGCCTTCAGTGCACGTCGCTCCCACCTACGGCCTGGCGCATCACGGTCGGGACGGGACCGTCGCCGCGATCAGCGAGTGGGCGGCAAACCACCGCGTCCCACTCGTCGACCTCAAAGAGGCGGTCGCCGAACACATCATGGGCGGCCGTGGTAACCCGGATGGCATCCACTGGAATTTCGAGGCGCATGAGGCGGTCGCCGAACTGATGCTCAAGGCATTGGCCGAGGCCGGTGTCCCTCAAGGTTCGGACTGATCGACCGTGCCGGTCGTCGTGGTGACGGACTCTTCGGCGAGGCTGCCCGCAGACGTCACCGCCCAGTGGGGAATCCAGGTAGCACCACTGCACGTATTACGTAACGGGGCGGACCTGCGCGACGGTGTCGACACGATGCCGACAGACCTGTATCAGAGCCCGCAGGTCACAACCGCCGGTGCCGGCCCGACCGAACTGGCGTCGGTATACCGGGCGGCCCTGGCGGACAGCGGAGCAGACGGCGTTGTCGCAGTGCATATCTCCACTGAGCTGTCGAGCACCCTGGGCGCAGCGCGGCATGCTGCGCAGTCCTTCGACGGCATGGTCAGGGTGGTCGACTCCCAATCGGCGGGTATGGGAACGGGGTTCGTCGCCTTGGCGGCGGCGCGCGCGGCGAGCACGGGTGCCGACCTGGAACACGTGACCGCCGAGGCGCAGGCCGCGGTCGCGCGTGTCCACGCCTTCATCGTCGTGCAACGCCTGGACAACCTACGTCGCAGTGGCCGGATCGGTGCCGCCGCTTCCTGGTTGGGTACTGCCCTGGCGGTCAAGCCGCTGTTGACAATTAGTGGCGGAAAACTCGTTTTGGCTCAACGGGTTCGGACCACTTCCAAGGCGATCGCCGCGATGGTCGAGCAGGTCCTTGAGGTGGTGGGGGAACGCCGCGCAGCGCTTGCCGTGCACCATGTCGACAACCTCGACGGTGCCGCCGAACTGGCAGCTACGCTGTCGGCCGCGTTGCCCGGCTGCGGTGCGCCCCTCATCACCGACCTCGGTCCGGTACTCGGTGTGCACCTCGGACCCGGTGCGCTCGGTGTGGTGGTCGCGCTGGACGCCTAACCCCGCAGCTTGTTCAGCCAGGCTCGGGCGTCGCCGACGCAACTCTGCGGCAGCGAGAAGTGGTCGTCCTTCGGGTACTCGCGGGTCTCGACGTTGCCGCCGAGCGCTCTGGCCGCATTGACGTATTCGGTCTGCCACGACACCGGAACCACGGTCCCGTTATCGAAGGTGTCGATGCATACCAGCACCGGCGCAACCGGCTTCTTCTTCGCTCCGGAGCCGGCGACGATCGCGTCCTTCCACTCGCCGAAATTCGGCGGATTAGGATTGAGGACCGCGCCCTTGAGCCGGAACATCCGGGCGATCACGTCATTGAGATGGTGTACCGGCTGGTTGTTCCACGCGGTCTCGATGATCTCCACGCCCAGTGGTGTGAAGGCCTGGGACAGTTGCAGTTTCGTCGGGTTGGCCGCGTAGGTTCCGGCCAGCACCATCACCAGGTGCGAGTCCGGGGGGATGGTGGGATTGGTCAGTGCGGCGGTGACCGACGCGGGATTCTCCAACGCGATCTTGCCGACGCCCGGTGACATCGGCACGGTGCCGATGAGTTTCAGGTCGCCGTAGTCTGCCGGGTCCAGTTCCGCCACCGCCGCCGCGGCGCCGCCGCCCTGCGACCAGCCGGCGCAGCCCAGGGTGGTGCCTGCCCCGGCGTCGAGTTTGCGGACCGCGTGAGCCAGGTAGACAGCGTCACGGGCATTGGTGATGTTTACGGTGTACTGGTGCATTCCGGGCGTTCCGAGGCCCTGGTAGTCGGTGGCGCACACCACCCACCCATCGTCGATGAAGCCCTGCATTCCCGGCACTCCGTAGTCGATCTGCTGGGTGGCTTCGGGTTGAAAGTAGGTGATCAGTTCGCGGGCCGGGTCCGGCTGTGCCGAAGGGCAGGCGGCGTCACCCAGGCCGGTTGTGCCGTGGCACCAGGTGAAGATCGGCCGGTTCTCACCCTTGCCTTCCGGTGCGATCACCAGGCCGCTGGCCTCCTGCGCGACGTTGTTGACGTCTCGTGAGATGTAGCGGATCTTCCAGGCCCGGGCCCCTTTGATCCCGGTGTCGATGGCTTCCTGGGACAGCAGGCTTCCCGGTTCGCCTTGGGGTGGTTCGGGAATCATCGCCTTGGGCTTGGCCTCGGACCCCGCCGTCGCGGATCCGGCGGACTTGTCCTTCCCCCCGCCATCCCCGCCGCCCGTTGAGCAGGCCGCCAGCAGTGGAGCGGCAACCGCCACTCCGCCGATTCCTGCGATGAATTTCCGACGCTCGAATTCCACCCGCGGGAAACTACCCGAACCGGCCGGTGATCGGTGGGAGATCCTTCAGGGTGACGATGCCCGGCGGGGCGGCCACCACCGCCGGCACGGCGTTGGTGACCGGCATGGCGGTGTAGATCATGCCCAGCCCCATGAATCCCGGTTCGGCCCAGTCCCTCGGTGGCAGGCAGTGCAACACCGTGCGCATGTTGGGTCTCCCGAACACCTGAATGACGTGGCCGTGTTCCAGTGGCTTGGGCGGTGTCACGTGGTTGCCCATCGTCCAGTTGAAGCCGACGCTGACCACATTGCGGTCGCCCACCCAGCCCCGGTGGTAGCCCATCACGCCGCCGACGGTGCCCTCCGGGATTGTCATGAAGCCCAGGTCGGTGTCGCCGCGGGCGGCTGTGAAGGTGACATCGAAGGTCATCCGGTCCAACTCTGCGCCGATCGCGTCGGCCATCATCGCCGCCGATTCGGCGAACACCTCGCTCTCCCGACGAACGCTCTCGGCGAGGCCGGGGGTGTCGGGGTCCTGCGAGAAGCCCATCGCCGTCTGAGTTCCCGCCGACTCGTAGGTCGAGCAGTCCACCGATTCGGTGATCCTGATCTCGTCGACCCGTTCGCAGGCACCGGAGAGCACCATGCCCACCATGTTGGTCATACCGGGATGCGCGCCACTGCCGAAGATGGTGGAATTGCCTGTCTCGCAGGCAGTTCGGATCCGATTGAGGTCAGCCTCGGTCTGCTTTCCCCCGGTGATCCAGGCCGCCGACGTGCAGACGTTTACCCCTGATGCCAGCAGTCTCTCCAGTTCGTCGATGCTCGGCCACAGCGGGTTGTAGCAGCAGGCATCGGGGCGGGTCGCCAGCAGGGCATCGATGTCATCGGTGGCGGTGATCCCGGTGGGTTCACTCCAGCCCGCCAACTCGGCCGCGTCAACTCCCACCTTGTCTGCGCCGTGAGCGTAGACACCCACCAGTTCCATGTCGGGCCGGCCGATTATCGCGTGAAGCGAGCGGCGTCCGATATTGCCGGTGGTCCACTGGATTACCCGCAGTGGCCGGTCAGTCGTTGCAGTCATGGGCATTTGTGTACTCCACAGATCCCGATGCGTCCACAGGCGCACCGAGCACCGAAGCATGGTCGTCGGTGCCCGGCCCTACCGTCGCCTCATGAGAACCGATGAGTCGCTGGCGAATCTGCGGCGTCGCCTTGGCATGCGGCCCTTGGACGAGGATGCCGACGACGGCGACCCTGACGAGCCAGGCGAGCCGAACTGGATACCTGAGGGTCAGCCGGGCCGTGGGCATTCCTGGCTGACGGCGATCCGCGCCGATCCCGGCCGCGCCGGGGGTACCGCGTTGGCGGTAATCGCTGCGTTGGCCGTTCTGGTCACCATCTTCACCTTGATGCGGCATCGCACCGCGCCGGTGGTGTCGGCCAACCTGCCGCCCGTCGAGATGGTGTCGACAGCAGTGCCCAGCACATCGGCGGCCCCACCCGAGGCCGCAAAGGCGATGGTCGTCAGCGTCATCGGGCTGGTTGCGCAGCCCGGACTGGTGACCTTGACCCCCGACGCCCGAGTGGCTGACGCGGTATCGGCAGCAGGGGGTCCGTTACGCGGTGCGGACACCATCGGCCTCAACCTGGCCCGCCACTTGGCCGATGGCGAGCAGATTGTCATCGGCATCGCCGCCCCGGCAGGTCAGCAGCCGACACTGGGCAGCTCGGTCGGTGGGTCCGACGGCGCGGCCGAGCGGACCCCCACGACGCCGAACCCCGCTACGCCGGTGGACCTGAATACCGCGACCGCCGAGGAACTGGACGCACTTCCCGGTATCGGGCCGGTTACGGCGGCTGCCATCGTGGCATGGCGCTCGGCCAACGGCCGATTCAGCACCGTCGATCAGTTGGGTGAGGTCGACGGTATCGGCCCGGCGCGTCTGGAGAAGCTGCGCCCGATGGTGCGGGTCTGAGGAATGCCCGAGCCGGTCGCGCGGCTGGACCTGCGACTGGTGCCCGGTGCGGCGGCAGCGTGGGCGGTGACCGCAGTGGGGGTGGTCTGGGGCCTGGGCATGCTGCTCGTGGCACTCGCCGTGCTTGTTGGGTGCGGCTGGGCATTGGCCTGCCGCCTCATCGGGGAGCGGTATCCCTGGCTGCGCGCCACCGCGGCCGGTGTCGTTGGCACAACGGTGGTGGGAGCCGGATTCGGTGTCGCAGTGGCGTTGCGAACGGATGCGGTGAAACACCATCCGCTGACCGCGCTGGCCGGCACCACCACTTCGGTGAGTGTCACGCCGGACGAGACTCCTCAACAGTCAGGTCCCGGGCGGCTCATCTTCCGGGCTCAGCTGAATCGGGTCGCGGCGACCGAGATGAAAGCAGCGGTAACGGTTTTCGCGCCAGCCGCCGAATTCGGCCGGCTTGGTGCTGGGCAGCCGGCCCACTTCCGCGCCCGCATCGGTCGTCCGGCCCGGCGTGATCTGACCGTGGTCACTCTCAACGCCCTGGGGCGTCCCCGCTTCGGTGAGGCCTCCGCGGTCCAGCGGGCCGCCCAGTCGGTGCGCAACCGGTTTGCCTCCGTCGCACGTGACGTGCTGCCTGCTGACCAGGCCGCCATGTTGCCCGGCCTGGTGCTGGGCGATACCGCCGCGGTCCCCGCCGCCACCGTCGCCGAGTTCCGGACCGCCGGGTTGACGCATTTGACCGCGGTGTCCGGGGCGAATGTGACGATCGTCTGCGGAGCGGTTCTGCTCTCTGGGTATCTCATCGGTCCGCGGGCGGCGGTCGCACTGGCCGCCCTGGCCTTGATCGCGCTGGTCGTCGTCGTCCAACCGACCGCAAGCGTGCTGCGGGCCGCGATCATGGGCACCATCGGGCTGCTGGCAGTTCTCGCCGGTCGTCGTCGGCAGGCCGTCCCGGTGCTCGCGGCGACCGTGCTGGCCCTCATGGTGGGGGCGCCGCAGCTGGCAGTCGATGTCGGTTTCGCGCTATCGGTCTCGGCTACGGCGGCGCTCGTCGTGGTCGCCCCGGCGTGGTCTGCCCGGTTGGTGGGGGCGGGCTGGCCCAAACCATTGGCTCACGGGCTGTCTGTCGCAGCCGCGGCCCACCTGTTCACCGCCCCGCTGATCGCAGCCATCTCCGGCCGGTTCAGCGTGGTCTCCGTGCTGGCTAATCTTGCTGTTGGACTGGTGATTCCGCCTATCACGGTGCTGGGCACCGCAGCGGCGACACTGGTGGTGCTCTGGCCCGGGGTGGCCGGTCTGCTGGTCCGATTCGCCGGGCCGGAATTGTGGTGGCTGCTCACGGTGGCGCACACGGCCGCGAGGCTGCCCGGCGCGGCGGTGCCGGTTCCCTCGGGGTTGGCCGGTGTAGTCACCGTGGGGTGCGCCGGTGTTGCGGCGGTCCTGCTGTGGCGTCGGCGCTGGTTCCGATTGTGGGCGGCCGCGGCCATGCTTGTCGGCGCGGCATGGTCGGTGTCGGGTCTCGTCGGCGGGCCGTGACACCATCGAGGGGTGAGCGTGGCAGAGGGACTTCATCTGGTGCTCGGTGATGAGGAACTTCTCGTCGAGCGGGCGGTCAGCGCAATCCTCGCCGCGGCACGGGTATCGGCCTGCACCGACGATGTGCCGGTGAATCGGCTGCGGGCGGGCGACGTCTCGACCAACGAACTGGCCGAACTGCTCAGCCCGTCGCTGTTTGCCGATGCCCGGGTCGTTGTTCTCGAGTCCGCACACGATGCCGGCAAGGAAACCGTGGCAATGATCGCCGCCGCTGCCGCAGACGTTCCGCCGGGCACCGTGTTGGTAGTGCTGCACTCTGGTGGGGGGCGGGCCAAAGCGCTGGCTGGTCAGCTACGTGATCTCGGCGCCGAGACCCATGAGTGCACCAAGATCACGAAGGCCGCCGAGCGGGCGGGATTCGTGCGCGCTGAATTCCGGGCGCTGAAGGTGAAGGTCGATGACGACACCGTCGCAGTTCTACTGGAAACCGTCGGTTCCGACCTTCGGGAACTAGCCGCGGCCTGCTCGCAGCTGGTAGCCGACACTGACGGCAAGGTCGACGCGGCGGCCGTTCGCCGTTATCACAGCGGCAACGCCGAGGTCACCGGCTTCGACATCGCCGATAAGGCGGTCGCCGGCGATGTGGCCGGGGCGGCGGAGGCGCTTCGCTGGGCGAGGTCTAGGGGAGTGGCTCATGTCCTGCTCGCCGACGCGCTGGCTGAAGCGGTTCACGCCATCGCGCGAGTAGGGCCGATGTCGGGGGATCCCTACCGGTTGGCATCAGAGGTCGGCATGCCGCCCTGGCGCGTGCAGAAGACGCAGAAACAGGCCCGACTATGGCGTCGCGACAAAGTCGCGGAGGCGATCCGACTGGTGGCAGCGCTCAACGCCGACGTCAAGGGTGCAGCAGCCGACCCTGACTATGCCCTGGAATCCGCGGTGCGAAAGGTGGCGGAACTGGTTGCCGAGCGGTAGACGCCGGTTCAGAGCTTGTTGAAAGCCTGCGCCAGAGCCGACTTCTTGTTGGCGGCCTGGTTCTTGTGGATCACGCCCTTGGTGGCGGCCTTGTCCA
>CAZRFC010000157.1:0-5741 GCA_964598975.1 uncultured Mycobacterium sp.
GTCGGCCATTCCTCTGAGGTTGTCGGTTGTCGTCCGGCGACGGGTGAAGCCGGACCCTGGCGTCTGCGCGCATACCAACCCGCCTGGACGGGACCAACTGGCATGCGCGGCGGGAGTCGACATAGACGACACCGCACTCAGACGCGCGAAGTCAGCCCGCTCGAGCGGGCTGCGGACTTGAGTTTACACACAGCCACGGGTTGATCCCCAATCGGCGAGCACCCGAGGCGCCCCCCAGGATTAATGGGGCTGAACTGGCAGGATGCGGTTCATCGGAGCGGCACTGCCGCTGTTGGCGTTGCTGATGGCGTCCGGCCCAACCGGCCGGGCCGACACGGAACGGTTCCAGTGGCCGCTGCGGCCCACTCAGTCCGCCCCCACGGTGACTCGCATCTTCGACGCCCCGGCCCCGGACTGGCAGCGCGGCCACCGCGGAGTCGATTTGGCCGGCACGCCGGGCCAGCCGGTGTACGCCGCCGGCTCGGGCACCGTTGTGTACGCCGGCATGCTGGCCGGCCGGCCGGTGATATCGGTCCAGCACGAAAGCGGCCTCCGCACCAGCTACGAGCCGGTTGAGCCGGCCGTGCCGGTGGGTCGGCGGGTCACGGCCGGGACCGGTATCGGACGGCTGGTCGCCGGGCATCGCGACTGCCCGGTCGCGGCCTGCCTGCACTGGGGGGCCCAATGGAAATCCGGCCGGTCAGGCCCCGCTCAAGGGGCTCAGTATGTGGATCCTCTGGGGTTGTTGGCCGCGACGCCGGTTCGGCTCAAACCCGTGAACTAAGCCCGCGGGTGCGCCTGATCGTGGACCGCCCGCAACCGTGCCACCGTGACGTGGGTGTACAGCTGGGTGGTCGCCAGCGTGGAGTGCCCCAGGAGTTCCTGGACCACCCGCAGGTCCGCCCCGCCCTCGAGCAGGTGGGTGGCCGCGCTGTGCCGCAGTCCGTGCGGCCCGATGTCGGGGGCGCCATCCACTGCCGAGACGGTCTGGTGAACCACGGTGCGGGCCTGCCGGGGATTTAGTCGCCGCCCGCGCGGACCGAGCAGCAGTGCCGGGCCGGAGTCCGACGCCGCCAGGGCCGGACGTCCGTCGGTGAGCCAATCGGTCAGCGCCGCAGACGCGGGGCGCCCGAACGGAACGGTGCGCTGTTTGTTGCCCTTGCCCAGCACCCGCAGCAGCCGCCGGCCGGTGTCGACATCGTCGATGTCCAGGCCGCACAACTCGCTGACCCGGATACCGGTGGCGTAGAGCAACTCCACGATCAGCTTGTCGCGAAGCGCGAGCGGATCACGCTCCTCTGCCCCCCGGGCGGCGGCCGCCATAGCCGCCAGCGCCTGGTCCTGACGCAGCACCGAGGGCAGGGTGCGGCGGGCTTTGGGTATTTGAAGGCGTGCGGCCGGGTCGGTGTCCAACAGTCCCCGCCGGTTCGCCCATGCGGTGAATGTCTTGACCGCCGAGGTGCGCCGCGCCAAGGTCGTGCGCGCCGCACCGCCAGCCGCTTGCGCGGCCAGCCAGGCCCGCAGCATCGGCAGGCCAAGCGCGGCGAGTCCGGATCCCGGGTTCCGTTCGTCCAGGAAGGCGAAGAGCGATCGCAGATCGGTCAGATAGGCGCGGCGGGTGTGCTCGGACCGACCACGCTCCAAGGCGAGGTATTCGGCGTACTCCTCGAGGATCGCCGAGTAGAGATCCGGTGCGGTCACTCCCCTACGGTGGCAGAAAGCCGCCGCCGCGGGCCCCATCCGACACGGGTGTGTCGATAGTCCGCCCTCACCACCGCCAGACGGCCTCGTCCTGCGGGTATTGCGCACAGACGTCGGTGGCCCGGGCCGCGACGCCCTTGTTGTTGAAGAAAAGCTTCGCCCAGTTGGGCCACCTGAACGCCATCTGCTCGTAGTAGATATCGGTGGCGATGTTCTCCGAGTACTGCCGACGGCCGGCGTAGTCCATCCCAAAGAACCAGTGAATCCGGTCTCGGGCACCCTGCTGGACATCCGGCGACTTGTTGTTGTAGTCGATCATGTAGCGCTCGTAGTAGACCGGTCGCACGTCGCGCACGGCCGCCATGATCTGTTCGGCGGTGCAGGTCGTGTGCAGAATCCGGTTAGGGATCGGGTAATCGTCGGTGGCGTCTGCCGAAGCGGTACCCGGCGCCGCGGTGAGCAAAGACATGGCCACCGCGACTGGCGCCACGACTCTGCCGGTGAGCCCCTTGGTCTGCACTGTGGTCAGCCGTTCTTCTTCCAGAACATCCAACTGCGCCGCGGTGCGGCCGCGGCAATCTCGCCACTGGAGTGCTTTCCGCCACACCATTGGCTGGCCGGCACACTGCGCCGCACCATGTCGACGTGATTGCCACAACCCGCCCAAGTGGTCTTTCCGCAGACGCGGCACTTCGTAGCGCGACACATAGGCTCGCCCTTTCTTCGTTATCGACGTTCCGTTCGTTCATACCATACCCCCTATGGTATTAATGTTCGGGACTGACCGCCGACTGGTGCGAATCACCCAAGCGCGGCAACAGGTATCGGAAAGGTTGGGGAACGATGAAGGCTTTGGCCTCACTTGGCGGCCTACTCAAACGGTTCTGGGTGGTGACGATGGTCGTCGTGGCACTCCTTGCCGCGGCAGCGGTCGTCGGCAGGCTGCGAACCTTCTTCGATACCGACAAGCCCTATATCGGCGCCGCGCTTCCGGCCGACGACATCAAGCCGATCAACACCAAGCGGGTCACCTACGAGATCCTCGGACCCTCGGACGCATCCGGTCGGGTCAGCTACCTGGACGTCAACGGCAAGACGATCGAGGCGGGCTTCACCTCCCTGCCCTGGTCGGTCACGGTGAGCACGACCGACCCGGGCGTGCTGGCCAACGTGGTCGCACAGGGCGACACCGCCGCACTCGGCTGCCGCATCCTGGTCGACGGCAAGCTGAAGGCGGAGGATTTTGCCGAGGGCCGTGACGCCCAGGCCTTCTGTCTGGACAAAGCCGCGTGAGCGCGCACGGCACGAACGGCAAGAACAACCGGACGGGCATCCCGCGCACCATTCGGGCCCTGGCGGTTCCGATCATCCTGGTCTGGGTGGCGTTCACCGCGGCCACGAATCTGCTTGTCCCACAGGTGGAGAAGGTCGGCATGGCCAACGCTGTGTCGATGTCGCCCCAGGACGCACCTGCGGTGATCGCGGCCAAGCGGATGGGCGAGAAGTTTCAGGAGTCCAAGTCCGACAGCATCGCCATGGTGGTTCTCGTCGGAGACGAACCACTGGGCGAGAGTGCGCGCGAGTACTACAACTCCCTGATCGCCAAGTTCGAGGCGGACCCCAAACACGTCGAGCACGTGCACGATTTCTGGGGCGACATGATCACCGCCGCAGGCGTGCAGAGCAGTGACGGCAAGGCCGCCTACGTCCAGTTGAATCTCGCCGGCGACCAGGGCAGCACCGAAGGAAACCACTCGGTGGAGGCCGTTCGCGAGATCATCCACGACAACCCGCCACCGGCCGGCCTGCAGGCCTATGTCACCGGCCCGGCGCCGCTGACGACGGACTCATTGGAAGCCAGTGACAGCGGCATGATCAAAATGACCGTCGTCACCATGATCGTGATCACCATCATGCTGGCCCTGGTCTATCGGTCGGCGAGCACGGTGCTGCTGATCCTGGCCATCGTCGGCATCGAGATGGGCGCCTCACGGGGCGTGGTCGCGGTCATCGGACATCTGGGCCTGATGGACTTCTCGACCTTCTCGGTTCCGCTGATGACCGCACTGGCGATCGCGGCGGGCACCGACTACGCGATCTTCCTTCTCGGCCGCTACCACGAGGCCCGGCAGAACGGCGAGGATCCGGAATCGGCCTACTACACCGCATTCCACGGCGTGGGCCATGTCATCCTCGGCTCGGGGCTGACCATCGCCGGCGCGATGCTGACGCTGCGACTGACCCGGCTGTCCTACTTCAACTCGTTGGCCTATCCGTCGGCGATTGCCCTTCTCATCGTCGTCGGAGCAGCGTTGACCGTCGCCCCCGCGGTTCTGGTGGTGGCCAGTCGGCGTGGCCTGCTCGATCCCAAGCGGATGATGAAGACGCGGGGATGGCGCAAGGTCGGCACGGCAACCGTGCGGTGGCCCAAGCCGATCTTGGCGGCGGCAACCAGTGTGGTGCTGCTCGGCATCCTGGCCATGATCGGCTACAAGACCAGTTATGACGATCGCCGGTACATCCCGGCTGACGTGCCGGCGAACATCGGGTACGCGGCGGCCGAGAAGCACTTCAGCACAGCGCGGCTGAATCCAGACATCATGACCATCGAGACCGATCACGACATGCGCAACCCCACCGACATGATCGTGCTGGACCGGATCGCCAAGGCGCTGTTCCGAATCGAGGGCATCGCGATGGTGCAGAGCATCACCCGCCCGCTGGGCTCACCGATAGCCCACAGTTCGATCCCGTACCAGATCAGCATGTCGACAGTGCCGATCACCCAGAATCTGCAGTTCCTCAAACAGCGGGTCGGCGACATCAGCGGGATGTCCGACGACCTCGGCGCGATGATCGCCTCGATGACGCAGATGCAGAACCTGATGACGCAGATGTCAGGGTCGATGAATGACACCGTTCAGTCAGCGAACGGGATGGTGGAGTCGGCGAACGGGATGGTCGGGGCCGGACAGCGCAGCATCGCGGACATGGATGCGATGAAGGTGACCCTCGATGAGATGCGCGACCGGGTCGCCGATTTCGACGATGCTGTGCGCCCGATTCGGAACTATTTCTACTGGGAACCGCACTGCCTGAACATCACGGTGTGCGAGGGAATCCGGGCGGCTTTCGACGCCACCGACGGCATTTCGCAGTTCAGCGACAACATGGCGGCGCTGCAGACGGACGTCGGCGCCATGATCGGCGGCATGGACGAGATGGTTCGCGGTATGGATCAGATGGTCGGCGGGATGGGCGATATGAATGCCCTGTTCCCGCAGATGGTCGCGCAATTCCCACCGTTGATCGGTACCGCGACGATGATGCAACAGACGCTGCAGACTATCCACAGCACGTTCGACGGGATGATCACCCAGATGCAGCAGATGACCGACACGGCTACTGCGATGGGCGAAGCGTTCGACGCCTCCAAGAGTGACGACTACTTCTACCTGCCGCCGGAGGTGTTCGCCAACGCCGATTTCCAGAAGGGGCTCAAGCTGTTCCTGTCGCCGGACGGTAAGGCGGCGCGGCTGATCATCACCCACGATGTCAATCCCGCCTCGGAGGAAGGCATCTCGGTTGTCGATGACCAGCTGACCGCAGCCCATGAGGCTGTCAAGGGAACGTCATTGGCCGGTGCCGACATCTATTTGACCGGGACTGCGGCCACTTACCGCGATATTCAGTCCGGGGCCAAGTACGACACCATGATCGCAGCCTTCGCGGCGCTGACGCTGATCTTCATCGTGATGCTGATCATCACCCGCGCCCTGGTGGCCTCCATGGTGATCGTCGGCACGGTCGTGATCTCACTCGGCGCGGCGTTCGGCCTCTCGGTGTTCATCTTCGAACGGGTCATCGGGGTCGAACTTAACTGGATCGTGCTGGCTTTCGCGGTGATCATCTTGATGGCTGTCGGCAGCGACTACAACCTCCTTTTGGTGTCGCGGTTCAAGGAGGAGATAGGTGCCGGCATCAACACCGGGATCATCCGTTCGATGGGCAGTACCGGAACCGTGGTCACCGCCGCCGGA
>CAZRFC010000157.1:5751-9453 GCA_964598975.1 uncultured Mycobacterium sp.
GGGCCTAACCCGGTCACATTCCTGACAGTGAACGCGGGGCTGGTGTTCGCGTTCACGATGGGCGCGATGATCTCCGGAGATCTGCTCAACGTCGGCCAGGGCGGTATGACGATCGGGATCGGACTGCTGCTGGACACCCTGATCGTCCGTTCGTTGATGACCCCGTCTATCGCGGCCATCCTCGGTCCGTGGTTCTGGTGGCCGCTGAAAGTGCGCTCCCGTCCGTCGTATTCCGAGCGAATGCACCATGTGACCAGAAGAAACGCGGTGTTCGAGGACATCTTCAACCCCGGACCTCATCGAGACGACGACGGGGACGCCGCACCGGACGGCCGGTTGGTGCCCGCCGGGACGACCTGACCTACCGATAGCCCCCTTACCCGGACTTCTTTCGCGCCAGTCGCCACTTACCGTCTTGTCGCTGCACCAGGCCGGCGATCTCGAGGGTGGCCAGCGGACCGAGCACGGCGGTTGCGGGCAGGCCCGCTGCCACCGCGATCTCGTCCGGGGTCCTGGCTCCCCTTGCCGGCAGCGCCTCGTAGACGAGTCTCTCGTCGTCACTGTGAGCATCGAGCAGGGCTGCCGGCCTGGGCTGTTCGCTGGCCAGTTCACCCGCCCGCCCGATCAGTTCGAGCACTTCCTCTGCGCGGGTGACCAATTCGGCGCCCGACCGCAGCAGCACATGGCAGCCCGCGGAGGCCGCTGAGGTGATCGGACCCGGGATCGCGCAGACCACCCGGCCCAACGCGCGGGCCCAGGCGGCGGTGCTGGCCGTTCCGCTGCGGAGTCCGGCTTCCGCCACCACGGTCGCCCCGGAGAGGGCCGCGACAAGTCGATTGCGGGTGAGGAATCGGTGCCGGGCCGGGCGCACACCGGGCGGGTATTCACTGACAAGCAGTCCGTTACGCGCGACGCGGTGCAGTAGCGCGGAGTGCCCGGCGGGATAGAGCACGTCCACTCCCCCGGCCAGCACGGCCACCGTCGCACCCTCGGCAGCCAGGGCGGCGCGGTGCGCTGCACCATCGATTCCGTAGGCGCCGCCGGACACGATCGCCACATCCCGGTCGGCCAGACCCGCTGAAAGGTCCGCCGCAACGTGCTCCCCGTAAGCCGTGCAGGCCCTCGTTCCGACGATGGCAGCGGCCCGTTGGGCCACCTCGTCGAGTCGCAGCGGGCCGACCACCCACAGCGCCAATGGCGCGCGACCTTCCGGTTTGTCCCGCACCGGAGCCCCGGCGAACGCAGCGAGAGCCAGCGTGGGCCATTCCTCGCCGCCCGGAGTGATCAATCGTCCGCCCCGCTGATGGAGGAGCTCGAGATCGTCAGCGGCGCAATCGATGTCACGGCGGGCCTGGGTGCGCTGAGCCACAATCTGATCGACCGCACCACGCCGCACCCGTTCGGCTGCTTCGACCGCGCCGACCCTTCGCGCCAATTCAGCCAGACCGGGGCAGGGCGCTTCGGCCACCCGCGACAGGTAGGCCCAGGCACGTGTCTCGTCGATAGCTGTCATGGCTTGACCTCGGGCTGACGGAAACTCAGGGCGACCGAGACGTCGTCACGGCTCGGCAGGGTGCGCCCGGCCAGGTCCGCCAGAGTCCAGGCGACCCGCGTCGCGCGATGAACACCACGAATGCTGAGCAGTCCCCTGTCCAGTGCTGTCCTCAGCGGGGCCATCGCGTTGTCCGGGAGCCGGAATCCCCTGCGCAGCAATGCGCCGCTGACCTCCGCATTGGTGCTGAACCCGTACGGCCGCCAACGCTCCGCGGCAGCTTCCCGGGCCTGAGCGACCCGGGCTCGGACCTCTGCGCTGTTCTCGGACTGCTCGGATGCGAACGCCCCAGCCCGAACGGTGTGCATCTGGACCCGAAGATCCACTCTGTCCAATAGCGGACCGGACAGCTTGCCCAGGTAGCGGCGCTTCTCCAGCGCAGAGCAGGCGCAGTCACGTGGATCGGGCCGCGCACACGGGCAAGGATTGGCGGCAAGCACCAGTAGAAAACGGGCCGGGTAGGACACCACGCCGTCTCGACGGGCGAGGCGAATCTCGCCGTCCTCCAATGGGGTTCGCAGGGCCTCCAGTGCGCTGAGCCGTATCTCGGCACATTCGTCCAGAAAAAGCACACCCCGATGCGCCCTGCTGATAGCACCTGGTCTGGCAAGTCCGGATCCACCGCCGACCAACGCCGCCACACTCGAGGAGTGATGGGGTGCGATGAACGGCGGTCGGGTGATCAGCGGCGTCCGTTTGGAGAGCAGTCCCGCGACCGAGTGAATTGCAGTGACCTCGAGCGCCTCGGGGTCGGTGAGGTTGGGCAGCAGTCCCGGAAGTCGCTGCGCCAGCATTGTCTTGCCGACTCCAGGAGGTCCGGTCAGCATGATGTGGTGGGCACCGGCAGCGGCCACTTCGACAGCGAACCGGGCCTGCGTCTGCCCGATCACGTCGGCAAGGTCTGCCACCGAATCGGGTTCGGCGGCAAGGTTGTCGACCCTGCCGTGCAGCCCGGTACCTTCATCGAGCCACTGGTGCAGTTGGCGCAGTGTCCGCACCCCGAGGACTTCGATGCCGTCGACGAGGCTGGCTTCAGCAAGGTTTGCGACCGGCACCACGATGCCCCGCCATCCATGCCGCTTGGCCGCGAGCACCGCAGGCAGCACGCCCTGCACCGGGCGGACTCGACCGTCCAGGGCCAACTCGCCGAGCAGCACCGTCTTCTCGAGACGATGCCACGGCCGCTTACGCCCCGCCGAGAGCACCGCGCAGGCCAGGGCGACGTCGTACAGCGACCCCGTCTTGGGCAGCGTGGCCGGTGACAACGCCAACGTCAGCCGGGACATCGGCCAACTCCGGCCGCAATTTGTGATCGCCGCCCGGACCCGGTCCCGGGACTCCTGCAGTGCCGCATCGGGAAGCCCGACCAGATGGACGCCCGGCAGGCCCGAAGTGATGTCGGCCTCGATCTCGACGATCTGGCCGTCCAATCCGCGTACCGCCACCGAGAAGGCGCGGCCGAGCGCCATCAGCCGACTCCCCGCAGATGTATGACCTCCGGAGTACGGGCGCGGCCGATACGCACTCCGAGGACGTCGATCCGCAGGCCGGGCCATCGGGTGTCCTGCTCGGCCAGCCAGATGCCCGCCAGTCGGCGGATCCGGCGCAGTTTGCGCGGCGTGACGGCGTACTCCAGCCCGCCGAAACCGTCACCCGTGCGGGTCTTCACCTCGGCGAACACCAGGGTGTCGTCCTCGCAGGCGATGACGTCGAGTTCTCCGTAGCGGCACCGCCAGTTGCGCTGGATGATGCGCAATCCCATGCACAGCAAGTGATCGACTGCCACCTGTTCGCCGAGCGCTCCGAGTTCCTGCCGTAGATTCGTCACGGCCCCAGAATGGGAGTGCAGACCGACGAAACAAGACTGGCGGCGGCTCAAAAGCCGTGGTTATCCCCAGCGGCTGATCCGTGCACAACTCGTCACTCGGGCAGCCGCAACTCGGGCTTTTCGACCTCTTCGATGTTGACGTCTTTGAAGGTGATAACCCGCACCTGTTTGACGAACCGAGCCGGCCGGTACATGTCCCACACCCAGGCATCGGCCAGCCGCAGCTCGAAATAGACCTCACCCTCGGTGTTGCGCGGCACTAGTTCGACGCTGTTGGCCAGGTAGAAACGGCGCTCGGTCTCAACGACATAGCTGAACTGCC